>PEWR01000029.1:0-25312 GCA_002779395.1 Ignavibacteriales bacterium CG07_land_8_20_14_0_80_59_12 | reverse complement strand
GAATCGGACAGGGAGAGATCGCTGCCACCCCCGTGCAGATGGCAGCCTACTGCAGCGCACTTGCAAACGGTGGCACGTACGTCCAGCCTCACGTGGTGCGCGCCGTCAAGGACAAGGTAAACAAAAAGATAGTCACGGAGCCGTACCGGACGCAGAAGCTCCCTATCAGCCCCGAGGTTCTCGCCATCGTGCGCGAAGGAATGCGCCGTGTCGTGAACGGACCAGGAGGTACGGGCCACGCCGCGGGCATCTCGGGCATCATGGTCGCCGGCAAGACCGGTACGGCACAGAATCCTCACGGCCAGGACCATGCGTGGTTCCTCGCGTTCGCCCCGTTCGAAAACCCCACCATCGCCGTCGCCATCATCCTCGAAAACGCCGGATTCGGGGGAGCCCAATCGGCACCGCTCGCGCGCGCCCTCATCGAGCAGTACCTCAAGGGGACTTCTCGCTGAGGCCCCGTTTCCTTCTGTTTGATACTCACACGGGATTTCTGTAATTTCGGAAGTGAAGGAGCACTCCATGTTGCATTCGGTTCGAGACCATGGGCCTCACGAGTGAAGCGAAGCTGCGTCTTCTCGCGATCGCACGGCGTTCGGTTGAGTCTGCAGTCCGGAAGGAACGGCCCCCCGACCTGGCGGGCGAGCCGGAGGAACTCCGCGAGCCGCGCGGCGCGTTCGTCACTTTGAAGATCCAGGGTAGCCTGAGGGGCTGCATTGGCTACATCGAGCCTGTGAAGCCGCTCGCCGAGGCGGTGAGCGATGTAGCAGAAAAGGCAGCTCTTGAAGATCCTCGCTTTCCCCCGGTCACGCGTGCAGAACTTGGCGAAATCGAAATTGATGTCTCTGCGCTCACGCCTCGCGAGCTCATGAAATCGCCGGACGAAATCGAAATCGGCAAACACGGGCTCATTGTGGAGCTCGGTTATTCGCGCGGCCTGCTCCTCCCGCAGGTCGCGACGGAATACGGCTGGGACCGGGAGGAGTTTCTCGCACAGACCTGCTGGAAGGCAGGCCTCCCACCCGAGGCGTGGAAGGACCCCCGTGCCCGCGTTTACCTTTTCAGTGCCGAGGTCTTCTCAGACGCGGAAATTCGATGCTGACTCTTCAGACTCAGCTACGGCGGCACCTGTGATGACTGTCCGATCTCCTGTAGTGGCCGGCATGTTCTACCCCGGCCAGCGCGACGTCCTCGCCCACCTCGTCGACGACCTTCTCACCCGGGCAAATCCCGCGGCTCTCAAGGGAGCAGTCAAGGGACTCCTCGCACCTCACGCTGGCTACATGTACTCAGGGCTCACCGCAGCGTACGGCTACAAGCTCTTGAAAGGACTGAGGGGAGTGACAGTGGTGATCGCCGCCCCAAGCCACCGCGAGCACTTCGACGGCATTTCGATCTATCCCGGTGATGCATACCGGACGCCACTCGGCACAGTTCTGGTAGACGCAGCGCTCCGCGATGCCATCGCCTCCTTCGGCCCCCCGATCGTCGTTTCTCTCTCCGGACACAGGGAGGAGCATGCCGTGGAGGTGCACCTCCCGTTCCTTCAGCGGACCCTCGAAGATTTCTCCTTCGTCCCGGTTGTCATGGGGGAACAGCAGCGCGAGTACTGCGACGCTCTCGGTGCTGCCCTCGCCGGAGCCTGCAGTGGGAAGCCGGTGGTGATCGTCGCGAGCTCGGACCTCTCACACTACTTCCCGTATGACACCGCGCGGATACTCGACGGGGTTGCACAGGATGACATCGCGCAGTTCGACCCCCAGCGGCTTCTCGACGACATCGAGAACGAGCGGACGGAAGCGTGCGGGGGCGGTCCTCTCGCCGCCATGCTCATTGCCGCAAAACGGCTCGGCGCGGACCGGACCGCGATCCTTCACGCATGCAACTCCGGCGATGTCACAGGTGACCGGTCGGGCGTCGTCGGCTACCTCTCCGCAGTTGCGTTCAAGAGCCTCCCCGCATGAGCCCCCAACTAACTCTCAGTGCGCACTCGATCGCGCTCGTCGGCGCCGGAAGCATGGCAGGGGCGTTTGGTACCGGACTTGCTGAACGCGGGATCACAGTCGACGCTGTTCTCAGTCTTCACCTGTCCAGTGCGCGGCGGCTCGCCCGCCGAATCCACTCTCCCGCGGCAATCACCGATCCCGCCCTTTTGCCTGCGACGGTCTCGCTTCTTCTCCTTGCCATACCCGACAATGCTCTCACTGCGGCGGCCGCAGCCATAGCGGAGCGCGCCCCGCTTCTGTTCCGCCGTCTCACGGCGCTTCACACGTCAGGCGCACTTGATGCCGGGGCTCTCGACCCTCTCCGCAACCTGGGCACCTCGACCGGAGCGATTCACCCCCTCCAGTCGTTTCCCCGAACGTTCACGCCAGAGCAGAACGCTGCGAGGCTCACCGGTATCCCGTTCGCGATCGACGGGTCACGGAAGGCGCAGGGGCTTGCACGCGAGATCGCCTTCCTCTTCAACGGAGTGTTTTTCCACATACCGGCTGAGAAGCGTGCCCTTTACCACGCGGCGGCTGTCTTTTCATCGAACTACCTCGTTGCGAGTATCGCGGCCGCGGCGGAGATCCTCAAGACATCCTTCCGTGTCTCGCCGCGGATTCTCGAACCAATCGCGCGGGCCTCCATCGACGCTGCGCTCACCGCATCTCCCGAATCAGCCCTCACCGGACCGATCGAGCGGGGGGACGTCCGCACCGTGGAGCGTCACATCGCCGCACTTGCGAAGTATCATCCTCGCCTTCTCCCTCTCTATAGTAGTCTTGGGATCGAAGCGGTGAGGATGGGGACTCACAAGGGGACACTCGACCCCGCCAAGGCAGACGAGCTTCGCAGCCTCCTGACCCGGGCTTCGAAACGATCGAAACGATGATCATGCTCATCGCCTGCCACACACATACATCTCTATGCAAGCACGCCGACGGGAATCCGGAGGACTATGTCGGTCGCGCTGTCGAGGTCGGCCTGGACGAGATCGGATGCTCCGACCACTCCCCGATGCCGGAGGGTTTCGATCCACCGCACCGGATGAGCGTCGACGAATTCCGGGAAAACGGCGTTGCGGCGTTGTTCGACCACCACGAGCGGCACCTTGTGCATTTTCAATAGAAGGAGCGATGCATGAAAGCACTCATTGCCAGCGGAGGGCGCGGCACGCGTCTCCGGCCGATCACCCATACGCAGAACAAACACCTCATCCCGATCGCGAACAAGCCAATTCTTCATTACGCCATTGAAGCGGCAAAGGAGGCGGGGATCAAAGAAATGGGGATCGTCGTCAACGCCGACAGCCACGAGGTGCAGGACGCCATCGGCGACGGGAGCCGCTGGAATGTGCACATCACGTACATTCCGCAGGAGGCGCCGCTTGGTCTCGCCCACGTCGTCCGCATCGCGGAACCATTTATCGGCATTGAGCCGTTCATTTTCTACCTCGGTGACAACCTGGTCATCGGCGGCGTGCAGCGGTTCGTCGAGGAGTTCGAGAAGAGCAAGTGCAACTGCTTTCTCACACTGGCACGTGTGAAGGACCCCGAGCGGTTCGGTGTGCCGGAGCTCCGTGACGGGCACATCGTGAGCATCGAGGAGAAGCCGAAGCATCCGAAGAGCTCGTACGCGGTCGCCGGCGTTTACCTCTATGACCGCCATATCTTCGAGGCGGTAAAAGCGCTCAAGCCCAGCGCCCGAGGCGAGTACGAGATCTCCGACGCGCACCAGTACCTCATTGACCACGGCTACTCGGTCGGCTACGCGGAGATCACGGGATGGTGGAAGGACACCGGGAAGCCGATCGACCTCCTTGAAGCGAACCGGCTCATCCTCGACAATATCACGCCTTCGATGGAGGGAAGCGTCGACGAGCACTCTATGGTCGCCGGCAAAGTGAGCGCCGGCAAGGGAACGCAGATCATGAACAGCATTGTACGCGGTCCCGTCACGATCGGCGAACACTGCATTATCGAGGACAGCTACGTCGGGCCCTTCACGTCGATCGGCGACTGGTGCGAGATCCGAAACAGCGAAGTCGAGTTCAGCATCATCCAGAAGCGGTGCAAGATCCTCAACGTCGGAATCAGGATCGAGGGGAGCCTCCTCGGGATGGACGTGGAGATCGTCGAGGCCGCGGGGAAGCCCCGCGTCCATCGCTTCATGCTCGGCGAGCTGAGCCGCGTCGAAATCGTTTAAAAAGAACGGAGCTTGCCATGGCCTACGAAACCGTGACCGTGAGTGTGACGGACGGTATCGCCGCCGTCACCATCAATCGTCCCGAGAAACTCAATGCGCTCAATGCGAAGGCAAAGGAAGAGCTCGGCCTTATCTTCCACGAGCTGAAGGACAATCCGTCGGTCCACGCAGTGATTATCACGGGAAGCGGCGGAAAATCGTTCGTCGCCGGGACTGACATCGAAGAGCTCACTTCGCTCGATACGACAACCGCCCAGCAGTTCGCGGAGGAGGGACAGGCGCTCTTCACGTTCATCGAACACTTCCCGAAGCCCGTGATCGCGGCGGTGAACGGGTACGCGCTCGGCGGCGGATGCGAGCTCGCCATGGCGTGCCATATCAGGATCGCATCTGACAATGCGAAGTTCGGTCAGCCGGAGGTAAGCCTCGGCATCATCCCGGGGTACGGCGGGACGCAGCGCCTCGCCCGCCTCGTCGGCAAGGGGAAGGCACTTGAGCTCGTTCTCACCGGCAAACACATTGACGCGGCGGAGGCATTTCGCATCGGATTTGTGAACCGCGTTGTGCCGAAGGATGAACTCCTCTCCGCCGCGACGGAGACGGCGAAGCTCATCGCGTCCCGCGCCCCGCTGGCGATCTCGCTTGCGCTCAAGGCGGTGAACGCCTCGTATGAGCTTCCGCTGGACGAAGGGTTCCGCGTCGAGGCGATGCTCTTCCGACTTGCGTGCGGGACGGAGGATTTTCACGAAGGGACCAGTGCGTTTCTTGAGAAACGGAAACCGGTCTGGAAAGGGAAGTAGCGACCTCGGCGGCCTTCAAACGCATCCGATCGAAGGAGGTGTGGACCATGTCGGAACTGATGGTGAGCGTCTCGGGCCTGCGGGGTACCGTCGGCGATTCGCTCACACCGGAGGTGATCGTCCGGTACACTTCCGCTTACGCAGAGTACCTCGGGGAAGGCCCTGTCGTCGTCGGGTGGGACGGTCGCACGAGCGGAGCTTGGATCGAACCGCTTGTCCGTGCGACACTTGCGGCTGCGGGAAGGGAGGTCCTCTCCCTCGGCATCGTCCCGACACCGACCGTCCAGCTCGCGGTAGAACTCTTCCGCGCCGCCGGGGGGATCGTCGTCACGGCCAGCCATAACCCTGTCGAGTGGAACGGACTAAAGTTCATCGGCCCGGAGGGACTCTTCATTGACGAGCGCGAAGCGCAAGAGTTCTGGAAGGTCGTCGACACTCCCCCGCGGCGGTACGCGCCGTGGAATTCAACCGGCAAGAGCGTGGCGAAACGGAATATCCTTGGGCGCCACATCCAGGAAGTCCTCTCGCTCCCCTACATCAGCATGAAGACGATCCGGAAAGCGAAGTACCGGGTCGTGGTCGATTGTATCAACGGCGCCGGCTCGAAGGTCGTCCCGGACCTGCTCAAGAAGTTAGGATGCAGCGTGATGCCGATGAACTGCGAGCAGACAGGCATCTTCGCCCACCAGCCGGAGCCCCTCCCGGAGAATCTCCACGACCTCTGCGCCGAGGTTGTGAAGCGAAAGGCGGACCTCGGCGTGGCCGTCGACCCCGACGCGGACCGGCTCGTCCTCATCATGGAGAACGGCGAACCGTTCGTCGAGGAATACACTGTGACGACCGCCGTCAGGTTCATCCTCAGGAAGCTCGGCACGCCCGGAGAGAAAGTCGTGGTCAACCTGTCGACCACACGCGCGGTTGATGATGTCGCTCGCGCTGCGGGGGCCGAGGTGATACGGACAAAGGTCGGCGAGATCCACGTTGCACGGAGGATGAAGGAGATCGGTGCAGTCGTCGGCGGCGAAGGGAACGGGGGCGTCATTCTCCCCGCTGTCCATTACGGCCGCGACTCCCTTGTCGGCATTGTTCTCATCCTCCAGGAGCTAGCGGAGTTCGGCGGGACAATCAGTGAGTACCGTGCGACGCTTCCGCACTACGTGATCGTGAAGCAGAAGTATCCCCTCGCGAGCATTGACGCCGACGCCGCGCTCGCAACACTCATGTCGATATTCAGGAACGAGAAAGTGAACACGCTCGACGGTCTGAGGATCGATTTCGCCGACGGCTGGGTTCATGTCAGGAAATCGAACACCGAACCGATCCTGCGGATTTTCGCAGAAGCAACAACAGAATCATCAGCCCGGGAGCTTGCGTTGAAGGTCACCGGGCCTCTGCAAACCTGAAGCGGGAGGCGTCATGGACGTGCGGGATCTTCTGGAGCTCTCGAGCATCCCTGGAATCGGTCCGGCGAGGCTCCGCGCCCTCCTAAACTATTTTGCAGATCCCCATTCGGTCCTCATCGCTTCGCCGAAAGATCTCGTCCGTGTCGAGGGGATCAGCCGCACACTCGCGCTTGCGATCGCACGACATATCTCCGACGGCAAGTTCGTCGACGGCCAGCTTTCGCGGCTCAACCGATGCAATGGGACTGTCCTGACCCTCTGGGATGAGGCGTACCCTCCACTCCTCAAAGCCATCTACGATCCTCCCGTCCTTCTCTTCGCGCGAGGCATCATCCGTACGCAGGATGCGTTCGCGATTGCACTCGTCGGGACACGGAAGGCATCGGCCTACGGCCTCGGCGTGGCTGAGAAGTTCTCGCGGGAGCTCGCGTCGCTGGGCATCACCATCGTAAGCGGGCTCGCGCGCGGCATCGACTCCGCGGCCCACGCGGGCGCACTGAAGTCGGGGGGGCGGACAATCGCCGTTCTCGGCTCCGGTGTTGACGTCATCTACCCGCCTGAGAACCGGAAGCTCGCAGAGCGAATCGCATCCGACGGCCTCATCCTCTCGGAGTTCCCGATGGGAGCAAAGCCGGAGATGGGGAATTTTCCGCGCCGCAACCGGATCATCAGCGGTGTGACGCTCGGCACCGTGATCGTCGAGAGCGCGGAGGAAGGAGGGGCGATGATCACAGCGCGGACCGCGCTTGACCAGGACAGGGAGGTCTTCGCGGTCCCGGGACCGATCACTGAGAAGCGCAGTTCCGGCGTTCACCGTCTCATCAGGGACGGGAGGGCAAAGCTCGTCACCTCCGTTGATGACATCCTTGCGGAGCTCGAAGTGCCGCTTGCACCTCTTCTCAAAGACCGCCCGGCGCAGGAGATGGCGGCCCGTCCCCAGGTCCATCTCTCACTCTTCGAGCAGAAGCTGTACGACCTCCTCACCGCCGAGCCGATCCACATCGATGCGCTCGCCGAGAGGTCGGGGATGACGACATCCGATGCGCTCGTCCATCTCCTCGGACTTGAGTTCAAGAACCTTGTTCGCCAGCTCCAGGGCAAGACGTTTGTGCGTGAAGGATGAGGTTTTGACTTATGGGCGAATTTCGTATCTTGTAAATGCGGCACGATGTTTGTTGTGGGCGACATAGCCGTTGACGGTGCGGCACAGGACCTCCGGTTTGCGTGCGACCTTCGCAGGTGCAGGGGGGCTTGTTGCACGTGGCCCGGGGACCGGGGAGCACCGCTCAGGGACGACGAGCTCACGGAGATCGACAACGCGTTCCCGCTCGTTCGCAAGTACCTGAGCCAGAAGTCCCTCGAAGCGATAGCGTTGAATGGGCTCTACGAGGGACCGGAAGGGAACCACGCAACGACCTGCGTGGGGAACTCTGAATGTGTCTTCGTCGCCTGGGAAAACGGGATCGCGAAGTGCGCCTTCGAGAAGGCATATCAGGCGGGAGAGATTGCATGGCGGAAACCTCTATCCTGCCATCTCTTTCCGCTCCAGGTTGTGGACTTCGGCGGTGACATCCTGCGATACCGGAGGATTGCCGAATGTGACCCCGCTCTCCTGCGCGGGAACCGCGAGGGGATTCGGTTGCTGGAGTTTCTGAAGGATGCCCTTGTCCGTGTCTACGGCGAGGAATGGTACCGGCGATTGGAGGCTGTGATTGCACAGGAAGCAGTACCGGAGAAGGTTGACGATTAGTTGAGACGGGTGTCAGTGCGCAATGTTACATATTGGACAAGAGCAACACCTCCTGCAGCGGCTTTCGCCCCAGCAGGTTCAATACCTCAAACTTCTTCAGGTCCCGACTGTTGCTCTTGAGCAGCGTCTCAAGCTTGAGCTCGAGACGAACCCGCTCCTCGAAGAAGGGCTCGAGGAGGAGCTTGAGCTCCTCGAGAACGAAGAAGCCGCCGAGGCGGCACAGACCGACGATGCGGCTGACGACGCTGCAGAGGTGGAGGCCGAGCGGAAGCTCGATGAGCAGATCGACAGCCTCGAAGATTTCATGAATGACGATCCGTCGGCGTACAAGACGCCGCGCGACGAAGACCAGGACCGTGAAGAATATCCCACCCCGGCGCAGACGACGATGGCGGAGCATCTCCTCGATCAGCTCCGTCTCCTCGACCTGACACCCGCCGAGACGCGGCTCGGCGAGGAGATCATTGGCAACATCGACGAGGACGGCTATCTCCGGCGCGACCTCGAGCTTATCGTTCACGACCTGAACTCAACCGAGAATCTTAGTCTCACACTCGAGCAGGCCGAGAAGGTCCTGGGCATGATCCAGACTCTCGATCCGGTCGGCATCGGCGCGCGGACTCTCCGGGAATGCCTTCTTGTACAGGTTCGGGCGAGCAATACGGAAGCACAGGTGAGGGACCTCGCCGTCGTTATCCTCGAGAAGTACTTCGACGACTTCACGATGAAGCACTTCGTCGAGCTCGCCCGAGCGCTGAGGGTTGAGCGCGGGGAGCTTCGCCGGGCAGTTGAGCTCATCCAGAGAATGAACCCTAAACCGGGGGAGGGGCAGTTCTCGGCGCAGGAGAACTACGTGACACCGGACTTCCTCATCGAGAACATCAACGGCGAATTCGTTGTAACGCTGAACGACAAGAACGTCCCTCCCCTCCGGATAAACAAGGCGTACCGCCAGCTCATCTCCCGGAGGAAGAAGAACGGCATCTCTCTTGAAGCGAAGGATTTCCTTCGCAAGAAGCTCGAGGCTGCGAAGTGGTTCATCGCATCGATCCACCAGCGCCGCGACACGATGATGCGCGTCATGAAGACGATCGTTGAGAAACAGCGGGCCTTCTTTGAGCGGGGGGAAGAGTACCTGAAACCGATGATTTACCGCAACATCGCGGACGTCATCGGCATGGACATTTCCACAATCAGCCGCGTCGTGAACGGGAAGTACGTGCAGACCGATTACGGCGTCTACGAGCTTCGCTACTTCTTCAGCGACGGCGTCGGGACCGCGACCGGAGAGAAGATGTCGAACAAGGGTGTTAAGATCCGCATCCGTCAGATCATCGATGCAGAGGACCCCACCCACCCGCTCAGCGACGACGACATCGCGGACATCCTCAAGAAGGAAGGGCTCTCCATCGCGCGCCGAACCGTTGCAAAGTACCGCGAGGCGATGCTCCTCCCAGTCGCACGGCTCAGGAGAAAGGTGTGAACCAGGAGATAGCGGGATCGTCTCTTCTTGTCCGTGCGACCACCGTCATTGGACTGACGCGCGACGGGAAGACCGCGATCGGGGCGGACGGACAGGTCACGGTCGGCGAGACGATCATGAAGCACCACTCGAAGAAAGTCCGCCGCCTCTACAACGACACGATTCTCGCGGGATTTGCAGGTGCGTCTGCCGACGCTTTCACCCTCTTCCAGCGGTTCGAGGACAAGCTCGATCAGTTCCACGGGAACCTCCCGCGCGCCGCAGTTGAGCTCGCGAAGGACTGGCGGATGGATAAGTACCTCCGTCAGCTCCAGGCACTCCTTGCAGTGATCGATCACGAACATGCGCTTGTCATCTCCGGAACCGGTGAGATCATCGAGCCCGACGACGGCATCGTCGCCATCGGCTCCGGAGGGAGCTACGCCCTCGCCGCCGCGCGCACGCTCCTGAAGCATACGAACCTCGGCGCCGCCGACGTCGTACGGGAATCGCTCCAGACTGCATCTGAAATCTGTATCTACACGAACGGCAATTTCATCATCGAGGAATTATAGGGAAGCAGGGGGAGAATGTGCCGCGAGCGCGGAAAGCATTGGAAACGGTTGAATCCGGAACGGCGATAGTGAAAAGTACACGCTCAATCCACGAGCTGACGCCGCGTGAGATCGTGGAGGAGCTCGAGAGATATATCATCGGCCAGCATGCAGCGAAACGGTCGGTCGCGATCGCGCTGCGGAACCGCTGGCGACGCCAGCAGGTGCCAGACGCCCTCCGCGAAGAGATCATGCCGAGCAACATCATCCTCATCGGCCCGACGGGAGTTGGGAAAACAGAGATCGCGCGGCGCCTCGCAAAACTGGCAAACGCCCCTTTCGTGAAGGTTGAAGCCTCCAAATTCACGGAGGTCGGCTACGTCGGCCGTGATGTTGATTCGATGATCCGCGACCTCTGCGATATTGCCGTGAACACTCTGAAGGCCCAGCGGACCGCAGAAGTGCAGGAGAAAGCGAGGGCAAACGCCGAGGAGAGGATCCTCGATATCCTCGTCCCCCCCCCACGTCATCAGTCCGCTCCTTTCCCCGTTGAGACCGAGTCGAAGACCGACGAGGGAGGCGAATCGACACGCGACAGGTTCCGAGAATGGCTCGAGGAGGGGAAGCTCGACAAGCGGGTGCTCGAAGTCGATGTTCCAACCGACAGTTTCCCTTCTCTCCAGGTTCTCGGCCCCTTCTCTCCTGAGGATATGGGAATCAACCTCCAGGACCTCTTCGGCAACATCATGCCGAAGAAGTTTAAGAAGCGGCGGATGACGGTTGCCGAGGCACGGGAGATCCTCACGCAGGAAGAGGCTTCGAAGCTCATCGACATGGACTCGACCGTTCGCGAGGCGATCCGCCGCATGGAGGACTCCGGCATCATCTTCATCGACGAGATCGACAAAATTGCGGGCAACCACGGCTCCGGCGGGGGACCGGACGTCTCACGCGAGGGCGTTCAGCGCGACCTCCTGCCGATCGTCGAAGGGTCCACCGTCATGACGAAATACGGGATGGTAAAGACCGACCACGTTCTCTTCATCGCCTCCGGGGCGTTCTACAACTCGAAGCCGTCCGATCTCATCCCCGAGCTCCAGGGCCGTTTCCCGATCCGCGTCGAGCTAGACTCGCTGACAGAGGATGATTTCGTCAAGATCCTCACCCTCCCGCAGAATGCGCTCCTGAAGCAGTACACAGCGCTCCTTGAGACGGAGGGAGTTCACCTCACGTTCACCGATGACGCCATCCGCGAGATCGCCAGGACGGCCACACAGGTGAACGACGAGGTGGAGAACATCGGTGCGCGCCGGCTGCACACAGTTCTCACGACTCTCCTCGAAGACATCCTTTTCGACGTGCCGGACAAGATCGAGAACCACGAGCCTACGATCACCGCGGAGATGGTGCGGGCGAAGCTGAACAGCATAGTGAAAAACCGCGACCTGAGCCGGTATATTCTCTGAGCGCCGACGGCCCGCTCGTTGCGAGTAACGATTCTTGGGGAGGTCGTCCCGGCACTCTCAATACCCGGCGATATGCCTTGTCGTATCTCTTCCTTATCCGGAGCTCCTGCCATGCGCACTCTCAACCGCCGCCACACGTTTGCTGCATTCCTCGTTCCTCTGATCATTTGTCTCCCTTCAAACCTTCCGGCGCAGAATCCGGTGGAGAGCCCGGGCAATCTCGAAGGGGGAATCGGTCTCCTCCTCGGCGGAAAGGCGCAGTATCTCAAGGAGGGGTCTGTAACGGTGAGCCGGTCGTCAGGGCGGGTATATTATGACACCATTGAATCAACAACCGATATGCTGACGGGTCAACTCGGAGTGAGTGTTGTGTTCTGAGGAGGGTCTTCCTATCCTTCCGTCATTTCCTTAAGCCGGTCAAGCGCCTCTGTCCAGCACGATTTCATTTTCGCCGCAGTCTTCGAATCAGGCAGTTTAGAGGAGCGTCTCTCCTCCCTTGCGGTACCGCATGGCCCATCCGTAGTTCTTCCCCTAGAATCTCAGCTCTGCACTGAGGCGATAGGTTTCGGTGACGAACGATGTCAGTTCCTCCCAGGCGTTCCGCTTCGATCTGAGCACCTCGAGGATCTCATCATTCTCCGGCTGATGCTCTTTCTCAGTGAAGAACCCTATGCTCATCTCCTTGCCTTACTTCCTGGGCTGTTCGGGAACCGGTGTAAAGAGGAGGTCCTGGTAATCGAAGCTGAAGTCAGCGAGCGGCGAGACCGCTGCCATTTTCATTGTATCGATTGACCCGTTGGGTTTCAGCGCGAAGTAGACGAACGCGTCCTCGAGATTACGCGAGCGCCACCGTGCCTTGAATGTGTCGTACTGATAGTGCTCGAGGTCGCCCACAAATTCCGGTGAGCGGCTGAGCCGGAACACGAGCTTCCCGTTCTCAAGATTGATGGTCGCGTCCCCGTACCAGGCGTCGTTGTAGCGTCCTGCGTATTTCTCCAGCGGGAGCGAAGGCTTCGAGTCGACTGCTCGTCCCTCGGCCCGGGTCAGCTCCACTGCGGCGGCCGAGGAGTCGGCCTGTCGGGAGAAGGCCGCAAGCACGGCGGCCCAGTCGGTCGGGGCCACGCCGAGGTGGTGGTCGAGGATCCGGTATGTCAATGCTTCAAAGAGCGGGGTGCCGGCGTTCGTAAGGACAACAATGCCGAGTTTCATTTCCGGCACCAACAGCACACGCGATGTCATCCCTGTGAGGCCGCCGCTGTGCGTGACGATTTTGCGTCCCTTGTACTCCCGCAGCATCCAACCGCGCGCATACAGGGAGAAATTTGGGCTGAGTCCGGCGAGCGAGGGAGGCGGAGTCCCTATTGGAAGGATGGTCTGCGGCGCCCACATCTCACGCGCACGGTTCGCAGAGAACAGGCGCTTGCCGGCATCGATCCGGCCGGAATCAAGCTGGACGCGGACCCAATTGGCGAGGTCTGTGGCATTTGAATTGATGGCTCCCGCGGGAGCAGCATTCTCGACGGTGTCAGGCAGCGCGACCTGCATTGTCCCGTCGAGTTTCATGTGCGGGGAGGCAACGTTGTCACCAGGATGGAAGAGCCTGATGCTCGTGTTTGTCGAGGTCATCCCGAGCGGTGTGAAGATGCGCTCTTTCACAAAATCGTCCCAGCTCTTGCCTGTGGCGGCAGGGATGATCTGTCCTGCTGCAATGTAGAGCACGTTATCGTATGCATACCGGCTGCGGAAGCTCGATGCAGGCTTGATGTAGCGGAGCCGCTTGAGGATTTCCTCGCGGCCGTAGTCAGAGTGAAACCAGAGAAGGTCGCCTGCGCCGAGTCCGAGTCCGCTCCTGTGCGTGAGCAGGTCGGTCACGGTGAGCTCCCGCGTCACGTATGGGTCATAGAGCTGGAACCACGGGAGATGGTTGATGACCAGATCATCCCAGCGAAGCTTCCCTTCGTCGACGAGGATTGCAAGGGCCGCCGCGGTGAACGCCTTCGTGTTCGACGCGATCTGGAAGACCGTGCGCGCATCAACCGTTGCCGGATCGCCCAGCCGGCGGACACCGTATCCTTTCGCGAGCACAACCTGTCCGTCTTTTACGATTGCGATTGCGGCACCAGGAACCTCGAATTCCTTCATCGCCTTCGCGACGTAGGCATCGAGATCGTCCGGGGGATTGGTTTGCGCGCGGAGCCCGAATGATCCAGCTATGATGAAGAACAGGGCAAGAGCAACGAGAATAGGCCGACGCACGCTTCTCATTTGGGTGGGTTCCTCCATGATTGAAAGTCCATGCGCCTCAACGGCACGAAATGGTGTACTCTATCGTCTCTTCCCTGTCGGCCTGCAGAGACCTGCCGCGTTCGAACCGATGAGCCCTGCCTCGTAGGATCGGCGGTGTATCCAGCCGGTAGAATACGCGGAGTTCCTTCTCGTTGAAGTATCGCGCCAATTTCCCTTGCCTCTGGGCAGAGGAGGCTCGCCCTGTTTCCAGGTGCTCTGCGGGCAGGTGGTCAGGCATGCACCGTCAGATTCTCCCTTGTGTGGTGAAACCGCGCAATCCCCTCTCATCCTCTACAGAGAGAAGGAATACGCGCAGCACCACCGGTGCCTCAGAACACTCGCGGGACTGTAATGTAGAGTAATCCCGTCAACAAATCAATTCTGCCGGACTTTCCCTCTGCTTGTGGAAACCGCATCCTCCGGCCGTTGCTTGGTGTCCCGATTTCTGGTACATTGTTCACGATGGAGTCTTTGTCAGCGTGAAGACATTCCCGGAATCGAGAATAGTCTCTCCACAAGCACCATGAGGAGGACGTCCATGAAGGAACAGTCTACTGAACGGGCCATTCCCCGAAAGAGGACCAGGGTCAGCAAGACCGAAGTGGCCGAGAGCGTGAAAGAGTCGCTCAGCAAGGTGGAAGTGCCGCCACCGAGTCCCGCGGAGGCTCTTGCTCGCGAATCCGGCCGGCGGGCGGTCGAGAAGGCATCCTCGTTCACGCCTGAGACCATCGTCAAGCAGGTCGCCGATCTCCAGCTCGGTATCGGCCGGTCGCTGAACAGCCTCACCGAGCAGTTGATCGCGGAATCAGGAACGCTTGCAGAGCTTCGGAAAGCAATTGAGCTGCAGAGGACACGCCTGAAGGAGCTCCACGATATCGAGTACCAAGCAGACCTTCTCACGGCGATGATCGAGGCACAAGCCGAGAGAAAGGCGGAGTTCGAACAGGAGACGCTCGAGAAACGGCAGGCCTTCGAAGCAGAGATGGCCCGCCTGCGCGAGGAGTGGAAGAAGGAACAGGAGCAGCGCGAGAGTGCCCTGCGTGAGCGCGAGGCGCTTCTGAAGAAGGAGCGCGAGCGCGAAGCAGAGGAGTACAAGTACCGGATCACCATTGAGCGGAAGAAGGACGCGGATGAATATGCCGCTCGGATGGCTGCGCTTGAGAAAGAGCTTGCGCAACAGCGCGACGCGTTCGAGAAGGAGATCGTGGAGCGGAGCACGGCACTTGCGGCCCGCGAGAATGAGCTCGTCGAGCTGAAGAAGAGGGTTGAGGGCTTCCCGAAGGAGCTGGAGGAGGCGCTCAAGAAGTCGGAGCAGACGCTGCGGGCGGAGCTCCAGCAGAAGTACGATTTCGAGCAGAAGCTGCTCGCGAAAGAGGTGGATGCGGACAAGCGAGTTGCGACGCTGAAGATCGAAAACCTCGAGGACCTCGTCGCGAAACAGCAAACGCGGCTCGAGGAGCTAACCAAGCAGCTTCAAGCCGCGAATGACCAGGTGCAGGGCATTGCGGTGAAAGCGATTGAAGGAGCCTCGGGACTGAAGGCACTCGCCGCGGTCAACCAGATCGCACTCGAGCAGGCGAAGGGAACGGGCGGGAAGAGCTGATCCCGGAAACGAACTCGTGGGAATAAAACACCTGTCTGTGCCCCGGCGTGCTGCTACTTGTTCTGTATCTCCTTCAGGAGCTGATCCGCTTCGGCGCGGAACTTCCCGTCCTGGGCGTCCTGCGTGGGAAGTGTCTTGATCTTGTTGATCTGCTCGCGCGCCTTCGAGTATTCATCTTCCTCCGCATACGCCCTGGCAAGGTCAAGCCGGAACATGATAAAATCGGGGCGCAGGCGGACCGACTTCTCGAGATCCATGATCGCGTCTTCCATGTTCGCCCAGCCAAGGCCCAAGGGAAGCCGGAACAGCTTCGGCTTCTCAGACACCTTCATGTGCGTCCGGCCGAGCACATACCACGCGGTCGCGTTGTTGAGGTCGAGCTGGATCGCTTTCTCGCACTCCGATCTCGTCTTCTTCACGAGGTCGATTGAATCCCACACACCCTTGAGCAGTCCCATCCTGCCGTAGATGACGGCACGCCGCACATGCCCCATTGAGCCGTTCGGATTGGCAGCAATGGCGCGGTTGGCGTAGTCAAGCCCCTTTTCGTAGACGGCGAGCGCTTTCTGCTTCTCCTCGTCAGTGCCGATTGGCAGGCGTGCGCCGATGTTTGACATCGAGCGGCTCGCCTTCCAGAGCGCATCGTAGTTGTTCGGGTCGAGTTTAAGGATCTTCTCGTACGTCTCGACAGCCTTTTGGTCCTCGAATGTCTTCTCGGCGTAAGCGTCCGCCTCCGCCATCAATGTCTGGATCTTCTGGGCATTGTCCTGCGAGAATGCGAACCGGGAGAGGATTGCGGTCGAGATGAGGAAAACAGCACACGCCATCCCGCCCATACGGGCAGCACAGGAAAGCTTCATGAGCGACCTCCTTCTACGTTGTCGTGAGAGCAGGCTCTATGTTATCCGCCCATTTCGATCTTGCGGATTTCGTCGCGGAGGCGGGCCGCTTTCTCGTACTCTTCCTTCTCGATCGCCTCTTTGAGCTGGGTATGGAGCGAATCAAGCGACTTTGTCCTGCTTGGAGCCGCCTTTCCCTGGCGAGGCTCGGAGGCGAGGTGCTCTTCATCCTCCGGAAGGAAGGATGCTTCTTCCATGACCTTCTCGGCGACGTAGATGGGGACGCCGAAGCGGACGGCGATGGCGATCGCGTCGCTCGGCCGCGAGTCAATCTCCTGCGGAACGCTCGAGTACTCGATGTTGATCCGTGCAAAGAAGGTCCCGTCGCGGAGTTCATTGATAACGACATCGCCGAGCGTGATGCCAAGTGTATCGATGAGGTTCTTGATCAGATCATGTGTCAGCGGACGAGGAGGCTTAATCCCTTCCATCTCGAGTGCGATGGACTGCGCTTCGAACGCGCCGATGATGATGGGAAGCCGGCGCTCGCCGTCCACTTCCTTCAAGATCAATGCATAGGCGCTGCCGGAGCCGCTTCCCGACTGGCTCTGCGAAAGTCCAAGTATGTCGACCTGTACCTTCTCCACAAAAATCTCCCTGCCGCTGAAACCGCCCTCTGCCAATCAATTTATCGACGGACCGATAGAAAGTCAACGTCGACTGGCGGCACACCCTTTCATCCCTCGCCAAGGAGCTTCTTCACCTCCCGTGTGAACGCAGGAAGGACCTCAAGCGCGTCGCCGACAATCCCGTAGTCCGCGATCTGGAAGATCGGCGCGTCTTTGTCCTTGTTGATCGCAACGATCACCTTCGCCGACGACATACCGGCGAGGTGCTGAACCGCGCCGCTGATTCCGCACGCAACATAGAGGGAAGGAGACACCGTCTTACCAGTCTGACCCACCTGCTCATCGTGCGGGCGCCAGCCTGCATCGACGACCGCGCGCGATGCGCCGACGCCTCCACCGAGTGCATCGGCGAGCTCCTCAACGAGATGAAAATTCTCCGGCGCCTTCAGTCCTCTCCCGCCCGACACGATGATGTCCGCCTCCGTGACATCCGGGCGGCCGCTCGCGACCTGAGTGTCGATGACCCTTGCACCAAAATCCGATTCGTCGAGATCCGCAGCGAGTACTTCCACCCGCGCCTGGGTGCCCGACCCGGTGCCGGATGTGAAGACGTTAGGACGGAGCGTGAATATCTTGACCGGCGTCAGCACCTTGACATCGACGACCGCCTTTCCAGCGTACACCGGGCGCGTCGCAATGAGCTCGCCCCCCTCGACTTTCAGCCCGGTGCAATCGGCAGCGACACCCGCTCCGAGCTTCACAGCAACCCGGGTGGCGAGGTCCTTGCCGAGGGTGCTCGCTGGGAGAAAGAGAACCTCCACCCCTTTCTCCTTCGCAATCCTTGCCACAAGCTTCGCATAGGCCGTTGTCGAGTATGAAGCGACGGAAGGGCCGTCGATCGCAACAACCGTTTCAACCCCGTGACCGCCAAGCTGCGCGGCCGCCTCCCTCACGTTATGCCCGATCACGAGTCCGATCGCGGTGCCGCCAAGCTCGTCGGCATATGCCCGTGCTGCCCGGGCGACCTCGTACGCGTTCCTTTTCAGTTTCCCGTCGTGCTGCTCAGCAAAGGCAAGCAGTGTCGTTCCCATGGTAGCTCCTCATCTGTAGCCTGGCGGTCAAATGACCTTTGCTTCCTCATGGAGCAGCCGCACAAGTTCTGTGACGGCGCTCGCATCCGTGCCGACGATCCTCCCCGCTCCCTTTGCAGTGGGCTTGCGCATCGCGACGACCTCCACCTGCGGAGGGACGGGCTCCGGCACCCGCTCTTCGATAGCTTTGCTCTTCGCCTGCATGATCCCCCTGAGCGACGGATACCGCGGCTCGTTCAATCCTTTCTGTGCCGTGAAAACGGCCGGAAGCCTCGTCTCGACAGTTTCGTGGCCTCCTTCAATCTCGCGCTGGGCTCTGACGTTACCGTTGTCGATTTCCAATTTCACGACAACCGAGACCGACGGCAGCCCCAGCATCTCCGCAACGAGCCCGCCGACCTGCGCATCGTCGTAGTCGATGGATTGTTTCCCGAAGAAGACCACGTCAGGGCTCAGCTCTTTGATGACATCAGCGAGCGCCTTTGCAACTCCGTATGAGTCGCGCGGCGCTTCATCCTTGAGGAGGATCGCTTTATCCACTCCCATCGCGTAGACCTTGCGGAGCGTCTCCTTGTTCGCATCACCGCCGAGTGAGATTGCGGTCACCTGGCCGCCGTTCTTCTCCTTCAGGCGCAGGCATTCCTCCACCGCAGACTCGTCGTACGGACTCAACATGTAGTTCACGCCTGCCTTGTCGATCGATTTCCCGTCAGGGCCAACTTTCACTTTCGTTTCGGTGTCGGGTACGTGGTTGACACAGACAACGATGTTCATGGGTTCTCCTTTCGAAGACCGTCAACGATAGAGCAGTGAGTGCTGAACCCCTCCAAGGGGAGATCGAAGGATACCGGACGAGAAATCCGCCGGGCCTCCAGCGCGTCGTTCGTACAGAAGTAACGTTTCTGCCGGACGCTGAGTTTCGTCCTCGCGAACCGGACTGCCGCGATACTCGACTCATTTGGTGCTGGAATTTAGAACGGGTCGAAGGCAAATGCAACCTGGTGTCGTGCACGACGCTTGCCGGAGGATTCGCAACGTTGGGTGAGAGGAACCTGTTCGTTGAGTTTAAGCCGTTGAATGAATAGATTATGTGAGACTTGGACGGCAGTGCAACACACCAGGAGTCTAGAGCTGCAAGCCGGCTTCACCGTCCAGCTATCCCAAAAGTCAGCGGATGTATGAAGGCAACCCCATCGAGTCCAATCGGCGTCTTTGACTCGGGCATCGGCGGACTCACCGTGGTCCGGGCGCTCACGCGGCGGCTCCCGCACGAGAACATCGTCTACTTCGGCGACACCGCGAGAGTCCCCTACGGCCCGAAGTCGTCGCAGACAGTGCGCGAGTATGCCGCGCAGGATGCCGACTTCCTCCTCTCGAAGAACATCAAGCTCGTGGTCGTAGCCTGCAACACGGTCTCGGCGGTCGCCCTCGATGTCGTTCAAAAGCACGCACAGGTGCCGGTCATCGGTGTTATCCAGCCGGGTGCCGCAGCCGCCGCTGCCTCTACGGTAAAACGGCGTGTTGGAGTGATTGGAACGACCGGGACCATCTTGAGCAATGCGCACGCAAACATACTCCGGCTGATCGACCCAACAATTACAGTCTTCGCAACGCCGTGCCCGCTTTTTGTCCCTCTTGTCGAGGAGGGCTGGATCGAGCACAAGGCCACACAGCTCATCGCAAGGGAGTACCTCTTCCCGCTCACGCTTGAAAAGATCGACACACTCATCCTCGGTTGCACGCACTACCCTCTCCTCATGCCTCTTATCGGCGACGTGTTCCACAACAACGTCACCCTTATCGATCCGGGGGAGGAGACGGCGAATGAGGTGGAAGCGACCCTCGATGCCCTCAAGCTCCGCAACCCGAGCACGGCCAGGCCGAATCTCCAGTTTTTTGTCAGCGACATTCCCCACAAGTTCACCGAAATCGGGGAGCGCTTCCTTGGCCACAAGCTCGGCCGGATTCAGAAGGTGTCGCTGTGAGTCTCACCGCCTTTTCTTTTGTTCGAGAACGCCGGGATTCTTTTGGTCGCCTTCGGGGAACCTCGCAATAACTCCTCCAGTCTGCTATATTCACCATTGAGACCTCATAAACAGAACACCGATGCCGACAGAGTATCCTTCATACATGGCACTCCACGAGCGGGGAGAGCTCACCGAGAGAGCTTCGGCGCTTGAAGCGCTTCTCGCACCCTGCGTCGCATGCCCTCATAAGTGCCGGGTCGACCGGCTCAAGGAGGAGATTGCCCGTTGCTACGCCGGTTCGCTGCCGATCGTCTCGTCCTACACACTTCACCACGGGGAAGAGCCGCTCCTCTCGGGTGAACGCGGAGCAGGGAACATCTTCTTCGGGAACTGCAACATGCGCTGCGTTTACTGTCAGAACCACCTTATCAGCCAGAACTGGCGCGTTGAGCGGTCCAACACCGTGACGGCAGAACGCCTCGCCGGCATCATGCTCGAGCTCCAGTCGCGCGGAGCGCACAATATCGGACTTGTCTCTCCGTCGCATTTCGTCCCGCAAATTGTCAAGGCGCTCTCCATTGCCGCCGCGCGCGGGTTGAAGCTTCCTCTCATCTACAACACGAACGCGTACGACTCGCTGGAGGTGCTGCGGCTCCTCGATGGAATCATCGATATCTATCTCCCCGATATCAAGTACAGTGACAATGAGATGGGATACCGTTTCTCAAAGGTGAAGGATTATCCTTCCATCGCCCGCGCGGCGATCAAAGAAATGCATCGGCAGGTCGGGAGAGACTTCATCGTCGGAGAGGACGCCACGCTCAAGCGGGGGATCATCGTTCGCCATCTTGTCCTGCCGAACGATGCGGCAGGAAGTGAAGCATCGCTCCAGTGGATCCGCAATGAGCTGGGTCCGGACACCGCGCTCAGTATCATGGCCCAGTACTACCCCGCCCACAAAGCGAGCGAGATCCCCCTCCTGAGCAGGAAGGTGGGGCCGAGGGAATACGAGCGCGTGGTCGAGGCGGTTGAGAAGCTTGGATTCACAAACGGCTGGGTACAGCAATCGGAGAGCGCGGAGTACTACTGCCCCGATTTCGAAAACCGTGAAGAACCGTTCAAGAGGCACACGTAAGGGACCTTTGAGAGCGAGGGCGGATTCACGGCGAAGGACTTCTCCCTCGCCCGAGAAATCAACAGCCTGGACAGGTCGTGAGACCATGACAGAACACGATATCCTTGAATTGTTTCGCGCGACCGGTGCACTTCTCGAAGGGCACTTCCTTCTTACCTCCGGACTTCACAGCGGACACTACTTTCAATGTGCGAAAGTGCTCCAGTACCCCGCACACGCGGAAGCGCTCTGCCGAGGTATTGCACAGGCGTTTCAATCCGATCCGCCCGACGTTGTGATCTCGCCCGCGATCGGCGGCATCATCGTCGGACAGGAAGTCGCGCGGCAGCTCGGGGTCCGGTCGATCTTTGCCGAGCACTCCTCTGGCTCCCTCATACTGCGCCGAGGTTTTGAGCTTCGCCGGGGGGAGCGCGTCCTCGCGTGCGAGGATGTCACAACAACCGGAGGCTCGGTTGCAGAAGTCCTTGCGATCGTCTTGAATGCAGGGGCGCGGCCCGTGGGAGTAGGCTCCATCGTCGACAGAAGCGGGGGCGCCGTGAAGTTCGGCGGTGTTCCGTTTGTCCCACAGCTTCGGCTCCGCGTCGAGACGTACAAGCCGGGCGACTGCCCCCTCTGTGCACAAGGCATTCCGGTCGTGAAGCCGGGCAGCCGGCGCGAGAGGCTCTCATGACAAAGGATCCTCCATGCTTTCATCCGAATTGATTCGCAAGAAACGCGACGGAGGAACCCTGTCGCGGGAAGAGCTTCACGACCTCATCGACGGCTACCTGCATGGGACCATCCCGGACTACCAGATGTCGGCGTTTCTCATGGCTGTCTTCTTTCGCGGCATGACGTTCGAGGAGACCACGGTGCTTACCGACCTCATGCTCCATTCCGGAACCGTCGTCGATCTCTCCTCGATCCCTGGGATCAAAGTGGATAAGCACAGCACCGGCGGGGTCGGTGACAAGGTGTCGCTTGTCCTCGCACCGATGGTTGCAGCGTGCGGTGTGCCGGTCCCAATGATCTCCGGACGCGGGCTTGGGCACACCGGCGGGACGCTCGACAAGCTTGAATCGATCCCCGGGTTCCGCACCGATTTAAGTGTGGACGAGTACACGGCTGTCATCCGCGACACCGGCCTTGTCATGATCGGACAGACGAAGGAGATCGCCCCGGCGGACAAGCGGCTCTACGCGCTGCGCGACGTGACCGCAACGGTCGAATCGATTCCCCTCATCTCCGCAAGCATCCTGAGCAAGAAACTCGCCGAGGGGATCGACTCGCTCGTTCTTGATGTGAAGACCGGCCGCGGCGCTTTCATGCAGAGAGAAGAGAATTCGATCGCTCTTGCAAAGACGCTCGTGGCGATAGGAACGAACATGGGGAAACGGACGGTCGGATTCATCACATCGATGGATGAGCCGCTCGGCGTCGCGGTCGGCAACTGGCTGGAAGTCGTAGAGTCAGTCCACTGCCTGCAGGGCGGGGATTCCTCCGATTTGATGGAAGTCACGTATGTCCTTGGCGGGGCGATGGTGATGCTCGGCGGATGGGCCCCCGATATTGCGTCGGGAATCGCAATGTGCCGCGACGTGATCCGCTCGGGCGCCGCCTACGAGAGATTTCTGGCACTTGTCGCGCGCCAGGGGGGCGATACAAGCTTCATTGAAAATCTCGAAAAATACCCAATTTCGCTGTACACGATCCCTGTCACCGCAGCCGAGGATGGGGTGATCCAGTCCATCGACTCGCTCGAAATCGGCCTCACCGCGATAGAGCTCGGCGCCGGCCGTTCCCGGGTCGACGATGCGATCGACTCGAAGGCCGGGATCGTGTTCAAGCGCCATGTGAATGACCGGGTGGAAATCGGCGAGACCCTCGCTGTCATCTACACAGACCGGGGGGACATTCTCACCCATGCAGCCGACCGGATTCAGAAGGCGTTCCGCCTCGGCGCGCGCGAGGTCGAGAAACCCCCGATGATCCGGCACCAAGTCGACGCCGGGGGGGTCCAGCCGTTCAGGCCCGGGGGTTGACATTGGGCCGACAGATCGCCATATTGCTATTGAGACTTGGACGAATCATCAACTCCCCCGGTATTTCCCCCGAAGGAGGAGGGAAAAAGGGGGCAGTGCAGACCGTTACTCGTCCCTGATGTGATCATGATGGAGATGCGGAGAGGAGGAATCCGTCTCCGGGAAGGGCTTCGCCTGCACATCCTCCATCCGTGGATGAACGTTTCAGCATTGTGGGGGGGATATGAAACTCATCAAGGATTACAGGGGAGAACGGTCCACGTTGCACGTGGTGCAGCCGCACACGACCATTCGTGAAGCGGCGTCGCTCATGGCGGACAAGAACATCGGGGCGCTCCCGGTCATGGCGGAAGGGCACCTCGTGGGGATCATCTCGGAGCGCGACATCATCTCCCGTGTCATTGCCAAGTCGAAGGATCCGGGTACCACGCTTGTCGCCGATGTCATGACACGAGATCTCTTCGTAGCCTCGCCCGATGAGCCGTGGACGTCGTGCCTTGTGAAAATGAAGAGGGCTAAGGTTCGCCATCTTCCGGTTCTACAGAACGACAGGCTTGTAAACATCATTTCGCTCCGCGACCTCCTCCAGCTCTCCATCGATGAGAAGGAGGAGAATATCGAATCCATTCACAGAAGCCTCTTCGGCTCAGCCCAGTTCTGATTTGCGGTCCCGTTTAAGAAGAGATTTCCACGGCAGGGTCGTCGTCATCACCGGTGCCTCTTCCGGGATCGGGACGGCCACTGCGCGCCTCTTTGCATCGGAGGGGGCATCCGTCGTCCTGGGTGCGCGCCGCGCCAATGCACTCGAAGCGATCTCGAGCGAGATTGCCTCAGCAGGAGGGAAGGCGTCCTCAGTCGCGACCGACGTGACCCGGGCTGAAGACGTGCAGCGGCTGGTCGAGACGGCACTCCGCGATTTTGGACGGATCGACATCCTGATCAACAATGCGGGTGCGGGAGTCTATGGGCCCGTCGACGCCACGCCGATGGAAGAGTACTCCAGGATGATCGAGCTCAACTACCTCGCCGCGGTCTCCTGCACCAAGGCGGTCCTTCCCCACATGGAGACGCAGAAAAGCGGGCAGATCGTCAACGTCTCATCGATCCTCGGACGCCGCGGGACGCCCTATTCGTCCGCGTACTGTGCGAGCAAGTTTGCACTCAGCGGCTTCACGGAGGCGCTTCGGGCCGAAGTGCGGCGCTATGGAATCGACGTCATCCTTATCAACCCTTCGACGACACACACCGAGTTCTTCGAACAGATGAACTACGTAACGAGGCCGCGGCGCCGGAACCCCGTCTCCGATTCCGCCGAGCGTGTTGCACGCATCATTCTTCGCGCTTGTCATCGTGGAAAACATGAATCCAATCTCATCTCCGGGGCACCGCTTCTCTGGATCAACCGGCTCTCGCCACGGTTAACGGATTGGGCTCTCGAACTCTACGCGAAGGATGCACTGAAAGAACCGAAGGAGACGACTACTCAACCTCTTTCGCGGAACGAGAGATAACACGGCGCGGTCCGCACCCGGATACGAAACATGGTACAACGCGATGCGAGAGGACGCATAGAAGTCCTGACAGAAGCGAACCTCCCTGGTATTCCTCGAAGACAGGGGAAGGTCCGCGATATCTTCGATTTCGGCGACACGCTCCTCTTCGTCGCCACCGATCGGCTCTCCGCGTTTGACGTTGTCCTTGCCGACGGCATTCCGCGCAAAGGCGAAGTCCTCACGCGGATCTCTCTCTTCTGGTTCAACCGGCTTTCGTCGATTCTGAAGAACCACGTCGTTGAATCGGTTGTCGAGCGTTACCCCGAGAAGCTCCGCGAGCACGCGCAGCAGCTTGCCGGACGCAGCATGCTCGTGAGGAAAACCACACCCTTCCCGGTCGAGTGCATCGTGCGCGGTTACCTCTCGGGGTCTGGGTGGAAAGAGTACCGACAGTGGAGGTCCGTTTGCGGCATCCCTCTTCCCGAGGGACTAAAAGAGTCGAGCCGGCTCCCCGAGCCGATCTTCACACCATCGACGAAGGCTGAGATCGGTGTCCATGATGAGAACCTCTCGCTCGACGAGGCCGCAAAGACCCTCGGCGAAGAAACGGCGGCCCGCCTCC
>PEWR01000119.1 GCA_002779395.1 Ignavibacteriales bacterium CG07_land_8_20_14_0_80_59_12 | reverse complement strand
GTCTTCTCAGGCCTCCAGATGACGGTCCCTGAGAAGGAGATCGAGCGTCTTCTCTACGCAGAGGTGTGGAAGATCCTCAGGCGGGAGGTTGACGAGGTGAAGGAGTCGCGCGAGCGTTGGGTCTCCCTCGAGAAGGCGGTTGAGGACGAGACAGCAGTGGAACCTGAGGGAACTCTCACAGGAGACCTGTTTGAGTACTGGCAGCCGGAAGAGGTGCTGCGTGTCGAGGACGTCATCCCCGACTCAACCTTTCCGAGCCAGGAACAGGTGATGGAAGATGAAGAGATCCAAAAGGTTCTCATGTGTGCTCTGAGCACGCTCCCGGCAAAAGAGCGCGGTGCGTTTGTGCTGAACGACGTGGAGGGATTCCAGTCCGAAGAGATCTCGCTTATCCTGGGCACACCGGTCGAGGCTATCGAGAGCACGATCGAGGGCGCTCGTGCAAAGGTCCGCGAAGCGCTGGCGTCGGCCTGCCGCAAAATCACCGATGCGAACCTGAGGGAGTGGTACGGGGCGCTGTCGCGCCTTCCTTATTCGGAAGAGGTCGAGCGGCACCTTCGGGAGCTTCTCAATGTCCAACAGAATCCGGCATGAGGTGGCATGGTAAGGAAGGACTACTACTCGGTACTCGGCATCCGCGAGGATGCGTCGACTGACGAGATCAAGCGGGCATTTCGAGAGCTTGCGAAGAAGTGCCACCCCGACAGGAACCCCGGGAACCGGCGTGCGGAGGAGCGGTTCAAGGAGATCAACGAGGCACAAGAGGTCCTCGCCGATCCGAAGAAGCGCGCTCGGTACGATCAGTTCCGCCGGTTCGGCGCGGGTGCTGCGACGGAGGGTGTTCCGTTTGACGAGTTCATGAGAGGCGCGAGAGGCGGCACTCAGGCGCAAGGCGCTGGATCCGATTTCTCGGATTTCAGCGACTTCTTCAGCCAGTTTTTTGATCGACGTGACTGGTTTCGCCGAGGTGACCGCAAGACCAGCCGCGGTGAGGATACCAGTTCGGACGCGGAGATTCCGTTTGCACTCGCGATCGACGGCGGGGAAGTCCGCGTGCACGTGTCCCACAACGTCACGTGTTCCACATGCGGCGGGAGCGGCGCCGAACGCGGGACGCAGGTGAGCACCTGCACGGTGTGCGGCGGCTCCGGAGTGATCGTGGAATCGCGCGGCGCGTTCTCGACAAGCAGTGTGTGCTCGCACTGCCTGGGTCGAGGGAGCATCATCGCACGGCCGTGCCGCACGTGCAACGGCGCGGGAACGAGGTCGGTGCCGCAGACCATCAACGTGCGGATCCCGGCCGGGGTGGAGGACGGGACCACGCTTCGCATCAGGGGCCAGGGAGAAGCGGGTGCAAAGGGTGGTCAGCCGGGCGATCTCCTTCTTACCGTCCACGTGGCGGAGGACCAGTTCTTCAAACGCAAGGGGGCGAACGTCTACGTCGATGTCCCGCTCAACATTGCGCAGGCCATCCTCGGAAGCCAGATCCGGATACGGACGCCGCGCGGCAAGAAAGTGCTCCTCAGCATCCCGCCGGGAACGCAGAACGGGAAGACGTTCAGGCTCCACGGGATGGGCCTCGAGACGAAGAACGCCGTCGGCGACATGTTCGTCACGTTGCATGTAGAGACACCGTCGAAATTGACGCCTGAACAGAGAAAGCTTGTTGAGCGCTTCGCAGAGCTTGGCGGATTGAAGTACTGACGATAGAAGAAAGTCCGAAGGAGCTGAGATACATGACGTTGGAGAAGTTTACACTGAAGGCACAGGATGCGGTCGCGAGGGCCCAGCAGCTTGCAGCCGAACACGGCCAGCAGCAGATCGAACCCGAACACCTGCTGAGGACGCTCCTCGACGATGCAGAAGGGGTCCCGCGAGCAATCCTTCTGAAGCTTGGTGCGAATGCCGATCTGGTTCTTTCACGGACCGATGAGGCCGTCGAGCGATACCCGAAGGTCTACGGTGGCGCGGCGGGGAACGCGTACGTGTCGAACCGGCTCAACGCGGTCTTCAGCGCGGCGCTGAAGGAGATGGAGCAACTCCGCGACGAGTACGTCAGCACAGAGCACCTTTTCATTGCCGCGGCGGGAGAGCATGGAGGCACAGCAGGTGAGATTCTACGCCGCCAGGGTGCGACGAAGGAGGCGATCTACCGCGTCCTCAAGGAAATCCGCGGGAGCCAGAGGGTCACCGACCAGACACCGGAGGGAAAATACCGCGCCCTCGAGCAGTACGGGAGAGACCTGACGGAGCTGGCACGCCGGGGCAAGCTCGACCCGGTCATTGGAAGGGATGAGGAGATACGAAGGACGCTCCAGGTGCTGTCGCGCCGGACAAAGAACAACCCGGTCCTCGTGGGCGACCCTGGGGTTGGGAAGACGGCTGTGGTGGAAGGGATCGCACAGCGGATCGCGAGCGGGGACGTTCCTGAATCGCTCAAGGGGAAGCAGCTCATCCAGCTCGACCTTGGCGCCCTCGTCGCTGGCGCGAAGTTCCGCGGCGAGTTCGAGGAGCGCCTCAAGGCGGTCTTGAAAGAGATCCAGGAGTCAAACGATACGACGATCCTCTTTATCGACGAGCTCCACACGCTCGTTGGCGCGGGCGCCGCTGAAGGGGCGATCGACGCATCAAACATGCTGAAGCCGATGCTCGCACGAGGAGAGCTCCGCGCCGTGGGTGCGACTACGCTCGACGAGTACCGGAAGTACGTCGAGAAGGACAAAGCTCTCGAGCGCCGGTTCCAGCCGGTCTTGATCGACGAGCCTTCAGTGGAGGAGACGATCTCGATCCTCCGCGGCCTGAAGGAGCGGTATGAAGTCCACCACGGTGTAAGAATACAGGACGGGGCCTTGATTGCGGCGGCGGTTCTCTCGCACAGGTACATCTCGGAGCGGTTCCTCCCGGACAAAGCGATCGACCTGATCGACGAGGCAGCGGCAAAGCTCCGGACCGAAATCGACTCGGTGCCCGAAGAACTCGATGAGCTCGAGCGGCGGATCAAGCAGCTCGAGATCGAGCAGGTCGCTCTGAAGAAGGAGATGGATGAAGCATCCCGCGAACGACTCGCCGCGCTTCAAGAAGAGCTGGCGAATCTAAAGGAGGAGGCACAGCGGACGAGAGGGAGGTGGCAGCTTGAGAAGGATGCCATCCAGTCGGTCCGCTCGCTCAAAGAAGAGATCGAGCGCGTGAGGACGGAGTCGGAGAAAACGGAGCGTGCCGGCGACCTCAACCGTGCCGCCGAGCTGAAGTACGGCCGGCTCCCCGAATTGAAGAAGAAGATCGAGTCCGCCAATGAGAAGCTGACGAAACTCCACGAGCACGGGGCTCTCCTCAAGGAGGAGGTGACGGAGGAGGACATCGCGGAGGTGGTGTCGCGATGGACCGGCATCCCCCTGAGCAGGATGCTTGAGGCGGAGCGGGAGAAGATCCTGAGAATGCCCGAGCGGCTCAGCGAAAGAG
>PEWR01000012.1 GCA_002779395.1 Ignavibacteriales bacterium CG07_land_8_20_14_0_80_59_12 | reverse complement strand
GAAACCCATCTGGTTCAACTGGACGATCCACGCGTGCGACTCGTTGTGGTTCGCAAACGGAAAGCCAATCCAAAACCAGAATGAGAATCCAAGGATCGAGACCAGGCCGAGCAGCGCTCCGTTCGAGGGTTTGAACAGGTGAAGTTGTCATTCCGAAATGGCGGAGTCCGGATCGAATTAACACAATGTACCCCGAAGACATCTTCTAAGCTATCGGACCCGCGATGAAAAGCAAGAACTATGGGTGCCTTCGAGGAATCATCCCAAACTTCTTGCGATGTAACGACTTACAGCAAGGCCAGGCCCGCAAGATTATCTCTCGATTCTCTGTCATGGGTATTGACAAATAGGGATCGTGTGATTATATTGTAACCGTTTGCATCAATGAAAATCTCTCGAAGGCAGGCGGCCTTTTCTATTTTTTCACGACTGTAAACGTTTACAGTCCCCGTCGGCGTCGAGGCGTGTGGCTGACTTTCCTGAGTGATGTTCATTTTCTCTTCCTGGCACACCTGATGGAGGAAAACCATTTCAATGGCAGTCACCATGAAAGAGGTCGCGCGCAGAGCCCGGGTCTCAACCGCAACCGTATCGAGAGTCTTCAATGACAGCAACCTTGTGGGGGAGGAAACGAGGGAGAGAGTATGGACGGTTGCGAAGGAGCTCCGCTATGTCCCCAACCCGGTGGGACGAAGTCTGAGCACCAGGAGGACCGATGCCATCGGTCTCCTCCTCCCCGATCTCTACGGCGAGTTCTTCTCGGAAGTCATCCGCGGTGCGGATCAGACGGTGCAGCAGCACAGGTACCATTTGCTCATCTCAAGCTCGCACAATGAACGGAGCGAGATTGAGGCCGCGCTCCAGATGATGCACGGCCGGGTCGATGGGCTCGTCATTATGACACCGCACATCGATGCGCAGACACTTCACGCGAATCTGCCGAAAAGCCTCCCGGTGGTTCTCCTGAACTGTCCGGTGGCAGGAAACGCGTTCGACTCGATGAGCATCGACAACTACAGCGGTGCGTACGGAATGGTCCGTCATCTTCTGGCTCACGGCCACCGGCGCATCGCGATCATCAAAGGAATCGAACGGAACTACGACGCCATCGAGCGCCTCCGCGGGTACCGCGCTGCGATAACGGAGGCCGGCATCCAGGCCGAGGATCTCATTGAAGTGTCGGGAGATTTTTCCGAGGCCTCGGGATATAAAGCGGTTGAGACTATCCTGGGGCTGTCGCCGCGACCGAGCGCGATCTTCGCGTCGAACGATTCGATGGCGATCGGGGCTCTCAGCGCACTTAAGATTGCGAAGGTCCAGGTGCCCGGCGAGATCGCCCTTGTCGGCTTTGACAATATCCCCGTCGGGAACTACGTAAAGCCAACCCTCACGACGGTCAATGTCGACATCAGCAATCTCGGTGTCCAAGCCGTGACACGACTTCTCCATGCAGTACGGGAGAAGAACAGCCACACGAAGCATCAAGTCATTCTTCCAACCACTCTGATTATTCGAGAATCATGCGGTTGTCCAGTTGAGGAACGAAGCCAGTACTCCGCCAAAGGAGGTGATGCCACGGCCTCGAACAACTAGAACTGGTGTCGGGGCACGCTGATGTTCCGCCGCCGCGCGAGGGGAAACGCCCACCGACCCTGAATCTGAAATGGACAGAAGCAGGATCAACGGCCAATGGGTCAACAAAGAAGGGAGAAGGAAGAGCCATGAGAACGATTACTGTGTGCATAGGAGTCTTTCTTGTGTTCGCGCTCCTCACGACCGCGAACGCGCAAAGACTCCACAAGGACCCGGTATCGCTCGTCGTTATGAGTGCTGAAAAGGCAATCACGATCGACGGCCGGCTGACTGAGACGGACTGGCAGCGGAGGATATTCCACCTGAATTACCGTGCAAACTACAAGCCCGATGACGGAAGCTACAGCGTCACCGGGTCGGATCTGCCAACGAAGGGGTTGACCGGCACAAAAGGTTACTCCGATACCTCGAGTGCCCAGGTCTTCTTCATCCACTATGGTACGGACCTCTACATCGGCGTCAATTCGACCGATTCTTCGGTGTGCAAGCGCTGGGGGGCCTGGGAAGGGGACGGACTCTTCATCAAGGTGAAGCCGAAGACCGGAGGGGACATTGAGTACAAGCTCATGTTCAACGGCGATGTGGATACGAGCCACGCGATCATGGAGGTGAGTGGCAACGCCCCGGCCGGCTCATATGAGGGGGCGTCGTACCTCCAACCGGGAACAATAGCGAACAATAACTCCGCTCCGGACAACGGGTACCAGCTCGAGATGCTGATCCGCCTCGACAAGCTCGGCTACACGGTGAATGACACGATACCCATCGCCGTCACGGTCATGGACCCTGACTACTATACGAGGGCGAACGACGAAGGGAACTCCCCGACGCTCGTCCAGTTCTACAAGAGTTGGTGGGGGAGCGAATGGGGCGGCGCGTATGGGAAGCTTATTCTCGGCGACAAGCCGGTTGCCACTGCGAACCCCACGACCAGCACAATAACGCTCGACGGCAAGCTCGATGAAGCATTCTGGGGAACCGCTCCCTCCATCGTCATTGGGCCGGAGAGCAAGGACGCCACGAACTGGTGGTACATGCAGTGGGCCGACTCCCTCGCGAACTATGGCGACCGAAGCCAAACAATGGTGAAGTTCATTCACAAGGGGACCGACCTTTACATCGGCTTCACGTCGAATGACTCCTCGGTGACAAACTGGTCGACCGGGTGGGAGGCTGACGGCATGTTCATCTGGATGCGGGACAAGTTGACGATCCCGGGCCCCGCGAACCGGCAGGAGATCAAGCTCATGTTCTTCGGCGATTCGGTCGGTGGACCAGCGGTATTTGAAGTAAACACAAATGTCCCGACAGGCGGCGCCGAGGGGATCGCGTACAATTTCCCCGGCACCGTACCACGGACCGAGACCAATGGAAAGGACAAGGGATACTCCGGCGAGGTTGTCATCCATGCCGACAAATGGGGCTACGTCGTCGGCGACACGGTGAGGATCGGTATTATCATGTGGGATCCGGACTATAGCTCGAGGGACGTGACTGATTCGCATCGTCCCATCTACGCAAAGAGCTGGTGGGGTTCCGAGTGGGCGGATGTCGTTTTCGACAAATACTATATGTACCGGGGCATCTACCTTTCACCCACGGCCGTCGGTGTTGAGGAGAAGGAAACGGTTCCGGCTTCCTATTCGCTCCGACAGAACTATCCGAATCCTTTCAATCCTTCTACCGTTATTACCTACGCGATGCAGGAGCGCCAGCATGTAACACTCACCGTCTACAACCTTCTCGGTGAAGAGATTGCCACACTTGTCAGCGGTGTTCAGAATGCCGGTGTCCATTCCCTCGAGTGGAACGGCCGGACCAGCGAAGGGCATGCGCTGACGAGCGGGATCTACTTTGTGAGAATCCAAGCGGGCAGCTTCTCCGACGTCCGCAAGATGATGCTTCTGAAATGAGCGCCAAGGTAAACTGTTCCTGATCTTGTTGGGTGAGGTGCGAGGGCGCTCTGCCTCCAAGTCCCAACCGTGGCGATACTCTGTAGCCACGTAGCGAGGAGTCGGCATGAAGTTGGAAACGACTTCATGCTAAGCGACTCGACAACGTAGCCTGAAAGGGTGCAACGCAAACGACCAGGTCGTAACACACAGTGAACGCACAGGTAGCCTCGTAAAGAGTTCAGAGGTGGACGAGCCCCTATTTTATGGGCGAAGTCAACATCGCAGGCTGAGAACAGAGAGAGCACAGTCTGAGACGCCTCCGGGGTATGAGCGACGACATGGTCGGGCAGAACAGGGACGGGACTTGGGAAGCCCTCGCTGGCCCTACGTAAGCCCAAGACGCCACTTGGGAAAGGTAGGAGAAGAGCCCTCTTATAAGGAAACGAAAGAGAGAGAAGCTGGCAGGGTGGCGGATGAGGCCGTAGTACCGGTGAAGTTGTGGAAACACAACAGAGGGAAGGGCCTCTGCTGAAGTCAAGTTCCCAAAGAAACGAAGGAGCGTGTATTGCGCGAGCTACCAAGCACAGAATGGCTTCGGGAGTTTCGGAGGAAGCTGCACGAGAAGGCGAAAGCCGAGCCGAAGTCTCGGTTCTACAGTCTGTACGATAAGACATATCGTACGGAAATGTTGGAGGAAGCCTATCGCAAGGCCAAGGCCAACGGTGGAGCGTGTGGGGTCGATGGAGAGACCTTCGAGGATGTCAAGAAGAAGGGAATCAACGTCTACCTTGCAGAACTTCAGCTTGAGATGAAGGAACGGCGTTATGTGCCGAAACCAGTACGGCGGGTCTACATCCCGAAACCGAATGGAAAGCAACGTCCATTGGGCATACCGACCATTCGGGACCGAATCGTGCAAACGGCTTTCTTGCTGGTCTTAGAACCGATCTTCGAGGCGGATTTTGCCGACTCAAGTTATGGGTTCAGGCCGCAGAAGTGTGCCCATGATGCGGTTCGGGAGATCTACAAGTACCTGAACTGGGGATGTATCGAGGTCTACGATGTTGACCTGGAGAAATACTTCGACACGGTTGATCACAGCAAACTCATGAAGCTCGTCGCGCGACGTATCTCGGACGGGCAGATACTTCATGTGATACGGCAGTGGTTAGACTGTGGCTACGTCGAAGATGGACAACACCGGCAGAGTAAGCGAGGTACACCACAGGGAGGGGTGATCAGTCCACTACTGGCGAATATCTACCTGAATCCTGTCGATCAGGCGTTCGAGAGGAAAGGGCTCGGCGCAATCCGCAACGGATCGATCCACTTGATACGGTATGCGGACGACATGATTATCTTGGCACAGAGGAATCTGAAAGAAGGCATTGCCCTACTGGATCACTACGTGAGACGGTTGGACTTGCGCTTGAATCGGGAAAAGACACGCAGACTCAAGCTGAGCATTGGAGAAAGCGTGGACTTCCTCGGCTTCCGGTTCCACAATGTCAGAAGCAGGAAGACAGGCACTCGGCTGATACTGGTCCGTCCAAGTCCACGAAGTCAAGAGCGATTTCGAGCGACGGTGCGAAAGCACATCCATCACTCGATCCCGCTTCGTGTGAAGGAGCAGGTGGAGAATCTAAACCGCTACCTGCATGGGTGGATGGGATACTTCCGACTCGGTAATGGATCGGCCACGTTCCGTAAGCTGGCCCACTTCGTCAACAAGAGGGTGCGGCATGTCATCTGGCGGCGCAGAGGTAGACGTGGATATGGCTGGGGAAAGCTGACCTCGGAGTATATCTACGGTCAGCTCGGCCTCTTCTACGATTACCACGTCGCGAGGCTTTAGCTGGACAATGCCCTGACTTCAGGAGAGCCGTATGAGGGAAAACCTCACGTACGGTTCGACGAGGGTTCAATAGGATAACAAGATGATGGCTTGCTTGAGCGGGACACTCACCCGAAAGGGGAGAAACCGTCAAGGCTCACAGAGCCTGTACATCATTGCACTATTGTCCTACTCTACAGAAAGTGACCACCCTGATTGATCGCAGAGGGGCGGTCGCCGATGGCGACCGCCCCTGTGCCGAGTCTTTGGGGTGTCGGAAGCGATTTCGCATTCGCGAAGGAAGAACCGAGCCATGGACTCTCATCATCCCTCGTACTGTGCGAGGGTCGGGGGAATCCTGATCCTCCTTCTGCTTCTCCCTGTCCTCCTTCACGCGGGGTCAGCAGGAAAGATCGCCGGACGTGTGAGCGATGCAACGACAGGGGAACCGGTCCCCTTTGCGAACGTGCTCGTCATGGAGCTTCGGACCGGCGCAGCGACCGATGCCGACGGCTACTATGCCATCATCAACGTCCCGCCCGGTCTCTACACGGTGAGAGCTTCAATCGTCGGATACTCGGAGACGCGCGTCATGGACGTGAGGGTTTCCATCGACTTCACCACACGGATTGATATCAAGCTTCAGCCGAGCTCCGTGAGAATGGGGGAAGTGACGGTAGTCGCGGAGAAGCAGCTCATCCGCAAGGACCTCACGTCGTCATCCGCCACTGTGTCTGCGGACCAGATCACCGCGATGCCGGTGGAGTCGCTCCAGGACATTCTTCAGCTCCAGGCAGGCGTTGTCATCAGTCCCGGGGGAGACCTCCACGTGCGCGGTGGGCGCGCCAGCGAGGTTTCGTTCATGGTGGACGGCGTTTCTGTTACCGACCCATACTCGGGGAGCGCATCCGTCGACGTCGGCAGTGAAGTGATCCAGGAGTTGAAGTTCGTCAGCGGGACATTTAACGCAGAGTACGGACAGGTCATGTCCGGTGTCGTCGACGTCGTGACGAAGGACGGTGGGCCGAAGCTCAGCGGACAGATCACGGCCTACACGGGCGACTACGTAAGCCCGCACAACGACACCTTTCTCAACATCGACAGAATCAAACCGTTCAGCATCAACAGCATCCAGGGGAGCCTCAGCGGTCCAGTCCCTTTTCTGTCGGACAACCTGCGCTTCTTCGTCTCCACCCGGCACGACTACAACGAAGGGTGGCTCTACGGGAAACGCGTCTACCTCCCAACGGACTCGTCGAACTTCGACAGTCCCGACCCATCGAAGTGGTACATCCAGAAAAGCGGCGACGGCGCCGTCGTTCCGATGAACGATACGCGCCGGCTGAACCTCCAGGCGAAGCTCACCCTCTCATTCGAAGGTGGACTGAAGATCGCCTACAACGGGCTCTACACACGCGACGCCTACCATCTCTATGATCATCCTTTCAAGTACAATCCAGACGCCAGCTACCAGTACCACTCCTACGGCTACACTCACATCGGGTCGTTCACGCATGTTCTTTCGCCTTCGGCGTTCTACTCGGTCAAGGTTTCAGATCTCTACAGCTCCTACAAGTCGTATGTGTACGAAGACCCGCTTGATCTGCGGTATGTCGACCCGCGTCGCCTCTACACGAAGGGAGCATTCAGCTTCCACGTCGGCGGAACAGGGATGGGGCACTTCGAGCGGAGCTCGAAAGCCGTTGTCGCGAAGGTGGACTTCACGAGCCAGATGAACCGTGAGAACCTCGTGAAAGCGGGGATTGAGTTCAAGTGGAACCAGCTCACGCTCCACGAGTACGACACGGAGATCGACCAGGAGACCAATTGGAAGGCAGCGATCCCTCGCCCTGATTCCTACAGGAACAATGAATACGTGCGGAGGCCGATCGAGGGCGCGCTCTACGTGCAGGATAAAGTCGAGGTCGGGGATATTGTTCTGAACCTCGGTCTGCGGTATGACTATTTCAATTCCCGCGGTGTCGTCCCGATTGACCCACGCGATCCGAACGGATCGTATGCACACAACCCTCATCCGTACAAGGACGCCTCTTCCAAGCATCAGCTCAGCCCCCGTCTCGGGATTGCGTACCCGATCACAGACCGCGGCGTGATCCATTTCTCCTACGGCCATTTTTTCCAGATCCCGCAGTACGAGTACCTCTACGTGAATCCAGACTTCAAGATCATTGGCGGTTCGCTCTCCTCACGCGTCGGCAACGCGGACCTCAAACCTCAGAAGACTGTCATCTACGAGGTCGGGCTCCAGCAGCAGCTCTTTGAGGGCATCGCGTTCGACGTTACCGGGTTCTACAAAGATCTGCGGAACCTCCTCGGCACGGAAGTCCACGAGCTCTACATCCTCGGGGACAGCTATGCGAAGTATGTGAATCTCGACTACGGGAACGTTCGGGGAGTGACGTTCGCCGCGCAGGCGCGCATTTCCCCGCGCCTCTCAGTGAACCTTGACTACACGTACCAGGTGGCCGAGGGAAACGCATCGGATCCGAACGCGCAGTTCTACAACCGTCAGAGTGTGCCGCCGCGAGCCGACGAGGTCCAGGTCCTTCCCCTCGACTGGGACCAGACCCACACGCTCAACTTCTCGGTGAATGTCGGCGACCCATCAGACTGGACGATCGGACTCCTCGGCCGGCTCGAGAGTGGGCTGCCTTACACGCCGGAGGTCCAGAATCTCCGCGTGGAGTTCCAGAACAGCGGGCGCAAGCCGCCCAAATACACCTTTGACCTCAAGATGCAGAAGACACTCTCGCTCTTCGGCGTGAGCACCACCGCTTTCCTGAAGGTGTACAACCTGCTCGACACGCGCAACGAGGGCAACGTCTACTATGACACCGGCCGCGCAGGCTACACTCTTGTCTCACGGTACGCGGGGGATGTACGCGGCGTCAACACGCTTGCGGACTATCTCGACCGGCCCGATTTCTATTCCGAGCCGCGGAAAGTCCTGATGGGCCTCTCGTTCATGTTCTAACGAAACGGAGTGAAGGGATGCGTTTGAAGAAATACCTTCTCCCGGCGGCAGCATGGCTCCTGCTCGATGCTGCCTTGCTCTTCTCACAGATCACCGTTCCCCCGAACATGCGGGGCGACCGGAAGTACCGGAAGCAGGGGCTCCATAACGGCAACCTCGTAGAGACCCTTTTCTGGAATTTCGGCGAGGTCGCATGGTGGGGAAAACAGCCGAGCGGCGTCTGGCCGAAAGGAACCGGGCACTCGTACATGGACGGGATCACGCCGATCGTGGCTGCGGAGGTAAGAAACGCGACGACCAGCCAGGCCTTCCACATGATCGAGGCGGGGTACCGCGAGAACATGGACATCTCGCCTTCCGGTGTCGAGCGCGGGTTCCAGCCGCGCCCCGGTTATGCGAATCCGGCACAGGACGACATTGCGATGAGCGATAATGCACTCTCCTGGCCTGAGTCCTGGCCGAACCGTCCGGCCTCCTGGAACGGGAGATGGAACGGCTACTTTGGTCAGAGGACGAACGCCGATCAGGAAAGCTACTTCGTGATGGACGACAACAGCGACGACGGCCAAAACTACTATCCCGATTCCACAGACCGCACGCGGCGCGGTCTCGGCATCCGTGTCGAGGTCCGTGGTTTCCAGTGGGCGAACACCCTCGCCCAGGATAACATCTTCTGGCACTACGAAATCACGAACGAGAGTACAACCGACTACACGAAGGTCGTCTTCGGCATGTACTGCGACGCGGGAGTGGGGGGACAGTATGATTCGAACGACGATAACGCATCATTCGATAAGTCGGTGAACCTCACATACACATGGGATGCAAACGGCCTTGGCGAGGGAGGATGGGGACCGACGGGGCTTGCCGGCTACGCGTTCCTTGAGAGCCCGGGGAACCCGTACAATGGCATCGATGACAACAACTCGAGCGTCGATCCGACAAGTCCGCACCTGCGGGAAAGCGATTTTCTCCCTCGAGCGATCAACGCCGGGGACAAGTTCGTTGTCATCGAGCCGCTCACATACAAGCGGACGGTCCTCACGATGCCGAACCTCGACACCACGGTCTACTCGCTCGGCCATCGCTATGACCTCCGTCCGGGCATCACCCTGCAGGAGACGCCGGGGAACAACCTCGACGACAATCTCAACGGCCTCATCGACGAGAGCAAGGAGATCCATCTCGGGTTCGCGTACCGCAACTACATCTCGGGCGAGGGGATGAATGACCTGATGATCGACGAGAAGCGCGACAACGATGCCGGCGAGCTCGTGACGAGTTGGGTCCCCGACTACACCAAGGATCCTGATTCACGCGGCCGGCGTCCAGGAGTTTTCAAGCAGCACTGGTCCGGCGACGAGAACGGCAACTGGAACATTGAGACCGACGACGTCGGCACCGACGGCGTCCCCGGCACAGGGGACTACGGTGAAGGAGATGGGAGGCCGACCCCGGGTGAGCCGCACTTCGGGCAGACTGACAAGGACGAATCGGACCAGATCGGACTGACGGCGTTCGATGTGTTCTACATCGGAAGCGGCGTGGTCTTCTACGCAGATGAGGTTGTGTGGCAGCGGATCGCGAACAGCCACTTCGATACCCGCCTGCAGAACGGCAACATCGCGTTCCTCTATGGCTCAGGACCGTTCCCCTTGCCGCCGGGAAAGACCGAGCGGTTCTCACTCGCTCTCGTCTTTGGCCAGACACTTGACGACCTCATCCGGCACACCGTGACGGTTCAGCAGATCTACAACAACAACTACAACTTTGCTCGGCCGCCGGACAAGCCCCACCTCACCATGGTCCCGGGCGACAGGAAGGTTACCCTCTACTGGGACAATGCCGCCGAGAGATCCTACGATCCTCTCTCGACGCCGCCGAACGACTTTGAGGGTTACAGGATTTACAGAAGCACTGATCCGGGCTTCAACGATGCGTACGTGATCACGGACGGCTTCGGCGGAAAGACTCAATTCCAGCCGGTCGCCCAGTTCGATGTCCGCGACGGGACCCAGGGATTCTTCCCGCTTGCCTACCAGGGGGTGCAGTACTACCTGGGTGATGACAAGGGACTCCAGCATTCATGGGTCGACACGAGTGTTGTCAACGGGCAGACATACTACTATGCCGTCGTATCGTACGACAGGGGGGACGTCGTCAAGGGAATCTTCCCATCGGAGTGCACGAAGGTAATATCGCGGAACGCCTACGGCACACTTTCGTTCGATGTAAACACCGGCATGGCGACGTCGCGCGCTCCTGTTGCAGGGTTCTCCGACTCACGGCTCGAAGGCGGGACCATGCGGCATGTGAGCGGTCCCGGAACGGGCCCGGTGACGCTGAAGTTCGTCGACCCGCTCAAGGTGAAGGACCACCGGACGTACCGTCTTGTCTTCGACGACTCGACGAAAACCGACACGACGATGTACTCCCTCTTCGACATCACGAACACGTCGAGTCCCGTCCCGATATTCAGAAACTCGATGTATGTGAGCGACGAGGATTTCAATCCGATGTTCGAGGGGATGCGTGTCTCCGTGCAGAACGATACGGCCGAGTGGGACCCGTCGAGTACGCGCTGGACACGCGGCAACTCGAATGTCATGGTGACGGCGGGGCTCGATCCGGTGACAAAACAGAATTGGTTCACCCACCGGGTTCCCGGCTATCCCTCAAGCTACGAGATCAGGGTCGGCTTCCCCGACACGTCCTATCTCTACACGAGTCCGCAGGAAGCAACGAACTTCCAGGTCTGGGATGTCACCGAGAATGTGAAAATGCGGTACTACCTGAAAGAGCCGCAGGGGCACTCCGACGGCATGCTGAGCGCCGGCGACTATATCGACCTCTGGTATTCGATCGGGGAGAACTCCTGGATCAAGTTCTGGAGAATCAACATCATCGCTCCGCCCGAGGGACAAACTGTGAACCCCGCGGATGGGGACGTTGCCTTCGTGAAGATTAAGGCACCGTTCAGGTCCGGCGACGTGTTCGAGTTCACCACGCTTGCCGCGGCGGTGAGTCCCGAGAACGCCCGCGCAGAGCTTGGCAGGATCGCCGTTGTCCCGAACCCGTACGTCGCATCGGCGAGATGGGAGCCGCAGCGGCTGACGCAGTCGGGGCGCGGCGAGAGGCGGATTGAGTTCATCCACCTTCCCCAGCGGGCGACGATCCGGATCTTCTCGGTGAGCGGGGAGCTTGTTCAGACCCTCGAGCACGACGGTCTGATCACCAACGGTGCAGAGCCGTGGAACCTCCGCAGCAAGGACAACATGGATGTTGCGGCGGGGCTTTACATTTTCCAGGTTGAGGCGCCGGGCATCGGTGAGAAGGTGGGAAAGTTTGCGATCATAAAATGAGCCCCCCTCTCTGTCATTACGAGATTGGCCGAGGGAGTTGAGCGCCCCTGCGGTGCGCCGGGCAATTCGTGAATTGCCCCTACACGAGACGAATGCCCCGGACGAAGGGAGATGGAGTCCACCTTTGAGGTGGCCTCCATCTGAACCTCGTGAAGGGTTTGTTCCTTGACTCAGCTCGCCACCGGCGGGTTGCGCATCTCGCAATGACTCAGCCGGGGTCGGCTTTGGTCTTGATGCATCATCACTTGATACAAGAGGTGCATCCGTGAACTCAAGGTACTCCATTCACATCCCGGTCCGGCGCGCGGCCGTGGAGATGATTGTCGCAGGGCTGCTGTGCTTGTCGCTGTTCCATCATGTGTCCGCGCAGGGATCCGGCGAGACGACGAAGGCGGGGACGACGGCCGCGCAGTTCCTCAAGATCGACCCGACACCGCGCGCTGCTGCGTTTGGCGGGGCGTTTGCGGCTGTGGCGAGTGACGTGTCGGCGCTCTACTGGAATCCCTCCGGTATCTCCCGTCTGACTCGCAACGAGGGTATCCTCTCCCACACAGGCTGGATCGCCGACATCAACTACAACTTCGGCGGTGTTGTGGTTCCGCTCGGGTCGATCGGGACAATAGGCGCAAGCGTGATGACGCTGGGAACAGAAGACATGGATGTCCGTACGGTGGACGAGCCTGAGGGAACGGGTGAAAAATTCGGCGCGGGCGATCTGGCGGCGGGACTCTCATATGCGAGGAACCTCACGGACCGGTTCTCCATCGGCTTCACCGCAAAGTACATCCGTGAGTACATCTGGCACATGACCGCCTCGACCTTTGCACTTGACGTCGGGACACTCTACCGCACCGATTTCCACGGACTTACGATCGGGATGAGCATCACGAACTTCGGCGGAAAGATGAAGTATGAGGGACGTGATGCCATCACCTATATCAATGTGAATCCGGGCAAGGCGGGGACAAACGACAAGGTGGTCGCCGACATCCGAACGGATGAGTGGTCGCTTCCACTTGCTTTTCGTGTCGGGCTCGCGGCGGAGCCGGTCGCCGCTGATGCTCATCACCTTATCGTTGCGATCGATGCAATCCATGCGAACGACAACACGGAGTGCATCAACTTCGGCGCAGAGTACACGTTCATGGATATGATATCGCTTCGCGGAGGGTATAGGTCGTTGTTCCGGACCGACAGTGAAGAGGGGCTGACGCTCGGCGGCGGTGTGCGGTATGACCTCGCTGGCACAACGCTGAAGGCTGACTACTCATGGGCTTACTTCGGCCGTCTGAAGAGCGTTCAAAGATTCTCGTTCGCGGTCGAATTCTGATTCAGAGACTCGAAAGGGAGGTGGTGAGACAGTTCAAGACGAAATACGGTCATTTCTCAAAAGACGGACGGGAGTACGTCATTACACGGCCTGACACGCCGCGTCCGTGGGTGAATGTGATCTCAAACGGCGAGTACGGACTTGTTGTCTCTCAGACGGGGAGCGGCTACAGCTGGCGCGTTCACGCGGGGTTGAGCCGGATCACGCGCTGGGAGCAGGACCTGGTCAAAGACGAATGGGGAAAGTATCTCTACATTCAAGACGTAGAATCGGCAAATCTCTGGTCCGCTGGATGGAAGCCGGTCTGCGCCGAGCCTGAATCGTACCGTTGTCGGCACGGGATCGGGTACTCGATCATCGAGTCGAGGTACCACGGCATTGAAAGCTCCCTCCTTGTCTTCGTCCCGAACGATGAACCGCTTGAAGTGTGGCAGCTCACGCTCGTGAACCGGACACGGCGGCGGCGGCGCCTCCGGGTGGTATCATACCTCGAGTGGGGACTTGGAGCCGCTCCCGACTGGCACCGCGAGTTCCACAAATCGTTTGTCGAGACCGAGCACGACGCAAAACTTGGAGCCATCTTCGCTCGCAAGCACCTCTGGGAAATCCCAACGGAGAAGGGCCGTTGGAATGTCAGTTGGCCGTACACGGCGTTCCATGCGTCCAGCGACAGGACAGCCGCATTTGACTGCGACAAGGAGACCTTTCTGGGCATGTACGGAACCGTGCGCGAGCCCGCCAGCCTGACGGCGGGAAGGCCGGCACGACGCTCAGGGCGGTGGTCAGATCCGGTTGCAAGCCTCTTTGTCCCAGTCACACTCGATCCGAAGGAGACGCGAACTCTCACGTTTGTCCTCGGTGCAGCGGATGACAGAAAACAGGCCTCCTCGCTCATCGAGAAGTACCGGAGACCGAATGCAGTCCTGGAATCACTTTCAGCAACGTGGAAGCGCTGGGAGCGGCTCCTTGGGGCATCACATGTGAAGACCCCTGCCCCTGCCGTGGATCTCATGCTCAACACGTGGCTGAAGTACCAGGCGATCAGCGGGCGTTTGTGGGGGCGGACCGCCTACTATCAAACAGAGGGTGCCTACGGGTTCCGGGATCAGCTTCAGGACAGCCAGATCTTCCTGCCGATCGATCCGGCGCAGACGAAGAAGCAGATCCTGCTTCACGCCCGGCATCAGTTCAAGGATGGGACAGTCTATCACTGGTGGCACCCGCTTTCCGAAGTGGGACACATCACGACGATGACCGACGATCTTCTCTGGCTCCCGTTTCTTGTGAACTCGTACCTGAAGGAAACCGCGGATTTCTCCATCCTCGATGAGCGTGAGCCATTCCTCGATGATGCGGAGGGGGCCACGCTATACGATCACTGTACACGGGCAATCGACCGGGCACTGTTGCGATTCAGTCCGCGCGGGCTCCCGCTCATCGGTGCCGGCGATTGGAACGATGGGCTCAGCGCTGTGGGATTGAAGATGCGCGGCGAGTCAGTGTGGCTCGCACACTTCCTCCACTATTTATTGAACGAGTTTGGTGAGGTCTGCCGCCGGTCGAATGATGGTGCGAGGAAGGAAATGTACCGGGCCAGGGCCGAGGAGCTGAAGAAGCGGATCAACGAGGAGGCATGGGACGGCGAATGGTACTACCGTGCGACAAAAGATGATGGAGAGCCCATCGGGAGCAGTGCAAATAGCGAAGGCCGGATCTACCTCAACGCCCAGTCATGGGGGATCATCGGCGGTGTCGCAGAGGGAAAACGAGCGCTCCAGGTGATGGACGCCGTTGAGAAGCACCTTGAGTACAAGGCTGGTCCGCTTCTCCTGCATCCGGCGTACACAGCACCGGATGACAGAATTGGGTATCTCACACGATACGGTCCAGGCATCCGGGAAAACGGCGGTGTTTACACGCACGCTGCAACTTGGGCGGTGGTAGCAGAGGCCATGCTTGGGAGAGCGGAAGTGGCGTACAGGTTCTTCTCAGAAGTGAATCCGATTAACCGCGGCATGAATCCGGATGAGTACGCTGCTGAACCGTACGTCACTGCCGGCAACATCGAGGGGCCTTCGTCTCCGTTCTACGGGAGAGGCGGATGGACCTGGTATACCGGTTCGGCGGCCTGGCTCTGGCGCGCCGGGTTTGACTGGATTCTTGGCGTACGCTCGAGCCTCGATGGACTTGTGATCGATCCATGCATTCCGGCTGCGTGGAACGGCTTCAGCCTGAGAAGACTATTCAGAAATGCGGTGTACGAAATCGAGGTGAGAAATCCGGCAAGAGTGTCTTCCGGAGTCGCGCAGGTTTCGATTGACGGCGAGCTTGTCACGGGCCCGACACGGCACGGACGGGGGGTCGTCATTCCGCCCCATTGTGACGGGGCCACGCATAAAGTGATTGTCACACTCGGCATGCAACACAATGATGGGGAAGTGAGCCATGAGAGAGAAAACGGCTGTGAAGATGCTTCTGTACACGCTGGCATTCATGTCCATAACGGGCTTGCTCGCCGCGCAGCCGAAACCGGACATCGTCGTCTTCGATGAGGACGACCCGATTGGCGTCGGCTACTACGATGCGTCATGGGGGTTCTCGCGGAGCGGGAGCACACTGACCCTCGCCGGGCCCGGACGGGACAAGCTCGTCATTGCGACAACCCAGCACTATACCGGCGTCAACAGCGGATTGCTCGAGTGGAAGTCGGCGCCTGGAGGAGAGTGGCAGATCTACGTCGCAAATATCGGCTGGGCGACAAAGGACGCAAGTGGATACGACAGCGTTGTCCTCTATCTGAACTCGCGAGAATCTATCGCGGCTGCGAGCTTGCCGAAGATCGGGCTTGAAAGCAGCAACGGAAACAAGCGGACCACCACCATAAACATCGGCAATTATCTTCCGTCCGGGACCGACGCTGACACGACAATGTGGCAGCGCGTGGGCATCCCTCTCACTGCGTTCGAGCCCTATGGGGAATTCTCGCTCTCGTTCTTCAAGGATGTGTACTTCAGTCAGGGAGCGGCGGACAGCATTCAGCACACGATGTGGTTCGACAACGTGCGGCTCTTGGCGAAGGTGTCCCTCATTGATACAACGCTCCCCGCGCCGCCGCAACAGATTGAAGCGTACGCCGGAGACCGGAGCATTGTCCTTCACTGGGCGAGGAACACCGAATCGAACCTTCTCGGATACGCTGTCTACCGTTCCACCGCGCCGGCCGGCACGTTCACGAAAGTCACGAGTGCTGCACTGACGCTGCAGAGCTACGCGGACATGGATGTATCAAACGGCCAGACCTACTACTATGTCATTCGCGCCGTGAACACGAATCAAGGGGAGAGTCAGAACTCTGCCGTCGCGAATGCCACGCCGGCGCCTTTCGCGAACGACGACGCATTCCTTGACTACCTCGAACACGCGGCATTCGACTACTTCTGGTACGAGACGAATTCGTCAAATGGGTTGGTCCGCGACCGGAGCGCCGTCTATTCCGCTGCGAGCGTTGCGTCAATCGGATTCGGACTGACGGCAATCGGCATCGGGGCCGACAGGGGGTGGGTCACACGTGCGGAAGGGCGCGACCGGACCCTCACTACGTTAAGGACGTTCTGGGAGAAGCCGCAGGGCCCCGCCGGAACGGGCATGATCGGCTACAAGGGGTGGTTCTATCACTTCCTCGAGATGAACACGGCCGTCCGCGCGGGGTCATCGGAACTTTCATCAATCGACACCGGACTTCTCATCGCGGGGATCCTCTACTCCAAGCAATACTTCAACGGGTCCGATCCGACAGAAGTGCAGATCCGTGCCCTGGCGGACTCGATCTTCAACCGAATCGATTGGAACTGGATGACGAACGGTGCGCCGTCGCTCACGATGGGATGGCATCCCGAATCGGGCTTCATCGGCGCGCGCTGGATTGGCTACAATGAGGCGATGATACTGAGCCTCCTCGGGATCGGCGCGGGAACGAATCCTCTTCCGCCCGCGGTGTGGGACAGCTGGACGAGCGGATACAGCTGGCAGTCGCATTACGGTCAGAGTTTCGTGAACTTTCCGCCGCTGTTCGGGCACCAATATTCGCATTGCTGGGTTGACTTCCGTTTGAAGGCGGATGCATACATGATGAGTGCGGGCATTACCTACTTTGAAAACTCGCGCCGTGCGACGATTGCTCAGCGTGCGTACTGCATCGCGAACCCCGGCGGCTTCCCCGGCTACGGGGCGAACGTCTGGGGACTCACCGCGTGCGATGGACCGGGTTCGGCCGGCTTCTACGGGTACATTGCCCGCGGGGCGCCACCCGCGACAAATGATGACGGGACAATCGCTCCGACAGCGGCGGGCGGCTCAATGCCGTTCACTCCGGAGTACTCTCTTCCTGCGCTCCGGTACATGTACGATCAGTTCCGGGCAGATATATGGACAGGCTACGGTTTTAGAGATGCCTTCAACATCAAGGCAAGCTGGTGGGATCCAGACGTCATCGGGATCGACCAGGGGCCGATCATCATCATGGCTGAGAACTACCGGACCGGCAGCGTGTGGAACACGTTCATGAAGAATCCGGAGATCTGGAACGGCCTCCGGCGTGCCGGTTTCGGGCTAATAGGCGGCATCGATGAGAAGACCGAGGGAGTCCCGCTTGCGTTCGCGCTTGACCAAAATTATCCCAACCCGTTCAACCCGTCGACATCTATCTCCTTCTGCGT
>PEWR01000092.1:29284-34476 GCA_002779395.1 Ignavibacteriales bacterium CG07_land_8_20_14_0_80_59_12 | reverse complement strand
AACTGCGGGGGAGTTGCGGCATCTGTGTCACCTCGATTGTGGATTGATCTATTGATCTATAGAACGTCTGTTTCATGCCGGCGGTTCTTCGGCTCAGTCAATATTGTATATGTACGTCACGATGCTCGACGTCCGGAGACCGCCTTCGTTCGATCACCCTGCCAGCGCCCCAGAGAAGAAGCGAGGCGAAGAGCCCGGAGTACATCGGTTCAAGCGAAAGCCAGTAGACAGGTTGGTGGAGCGAGCCCTGCAGAATCCCGTCGAGAAGCCAGACAAATGAGACAACCGGCGCAATGATCATCGTGAGAATTGCTGTGTGCTTCCCCATCCTGAGTTGCGGGAAATAGCTTGCGAGGAGCGGAAGGAGGACCCCGGGGACGATGACTGTGCCGACCGTGTACCAGAGACGGACTACGGAGGGAACGAGCAGGGCCAGGAGCACGGAGAACGCTGCGGCCACAATGAGTCCGTAGTTCGACAGCCGCCGCACCTTCTCCGCGCTTGTCTCGGGCCGCAGCCTGAGGATGATGTCTTTCCCGAGCGTGATGCCGGAGATGAGCATGAGGCTGCTCAGCGTAGACATGACCGTGGCGATCAGGCCGATGTAGAACATCCCCTTTGCCACAGGCGGGAGAACCGCCTCCGCAAGGACAGGATAGGAGAAGAGCGGCTGATCGAGGCCGGGAATGGCAGCGCGCGCGAACAGTCCCGCCGTCGTTGTCATGGAATCGAACACGAACCAAAAGAAGATCGCTATGAGCATTCCGCACTTCGCGGTCTTCCCGTCCTTTGCAGCGTAGCAGCGCTGGTGAAAGGCAGGGTCGACGAATGTCCAGAGTGCGATGAAAAACCAAACGAGTACAAACTGAACCGAGTTGCCTCCGGTCAGTGTAAGATGGAGTGGCGGCACGTTCGCGGAGATGAAATGGAACCCGCCGTACTTCGCATAGGCGAATGGAAGAATGGTGGCAAACCCGATGAACATGAGGACGAATTCGGCCATGTTGGTCCGGACGTCCGAGCGAAGCCCGCCTGCGAAGAGGAAGACCGTGGAGACGACCGTCACGATCAGGACGCTCGCTGCCAGCGATAGTCCGAAGAAGAGCTCGATGATAATCCCGAGCTGGAGAACGTAGGCGGCGGGTGTAACAAGGACGAAGACATGGAAACTCCCGAGGACGGCCGTAGGCCTTCCATACGCTTGCTCAAGCTTGTCGGGAAGCGTTGTGAAGTTGGACTTCCGTACCTTTTCGGCGAGGAGGAACGCAAAGATCGCAGTAAAGAGATAGAACGGCGCGCCGAGAAGAACCCAGTTGGCAATACCGTACTTGTACGAGAACTCGCCCACGCCCAGAATCCCTCCGTACCAGGTGGAGACGAGCGTTGCGACAAAGACAGGGAGCGTCAGTGACCGCCCGGCGATGAGGTACTCTTCCGCAGTGCGTGCCTTATGCCTTCCCGCCCGAAATCCGATGATGAGAATGAGCAGGACATATCCGCCGATAAGGAGGGCATCCGCAGTGGCGAAGTGAAGATGGGGCATAGGCTCAGGTTATCGACCAGATGAAGACATGCGGCACCGAATCAGAGTCCGTGGAACCGCGCCAGGAGAAGCGACCCGGCTTTGTAGGAGATTGTGATGCGCCGCTCAGTTGCTTCATTGCTCTGTCCCTCGCGGACGCCGATTTCAAGCGTGTCATTGTTCAGCGCGTACCGGAGTCCGGTGGTCGTGATGCCGCGCGCGGATCCGAGGGGGAAGAGGGTGATCAGCTCTCCGATTTGCGCGCGGAGCACCGTTCGACGGGGGAGGATTCGGAACTCGTGTTGATCGTCGATGAACCGCAGGTCGAGCCGGCCTGAGTACTTCTTGAGAATGCTGAAGTTTGTGAGAAGATGGTCCGTTCGCCGACCGGTCGCTCCGAGGACGATGACCTTTCGCAACGGCCGCTCCATGAGTACATCGAGGGTCTTCTCAAGATCGGTGGAATCCTGGCTCACATTGAGAACAATCCGCGACGCCCTGAAGGCCTTCAACGTCGATGGCCGGACTGAGTCGAGATCGCCGACGATGATGTCCGGTGTGATCCCGCGCCGGCGTGCCCAGTCTGCACCGCCGTCGGCGCATGCGATGGTTGACGCGCGTTTTGTGAGCTTCTCGCAGATCCTCTTGTTCGGGACGTGTCCGTCTGCAATGACGAGAGCGTAAGTTCCGGGTTTGCTCACAGGTTCACCGTAATTTCTCCGTAGATATTCCGGTGCGCTCCCGGGTAGAACTCATTCCCTTCGCCGTGCGCGGCGTAGAGCGTGTTCAGCAAGTTAGAAATCTGAACGCGAAATTCAAAAGACTTTGCACCGAGGAAGTTTGTGAGCCGGTACCCGACAGAGCCGTTGAGCACGGTGAAGGCGTCCACCCGGTGGTCCTGCAGCTCGAAATTGTCGGTGTACTGTTCACCGACGTATTGAATTAGAAGTGAGGCTGAGAAACCCCCGGCCCTGTACGTCGCTCGAAGGTTCCCGAGGATGTCGGGGAAGCCTGAGATGTGGTGGCCGTCAAGCGAGACCGGGACCACCGCCTCGTTCCCGGCCGAGTCGGCAAGGGTCACATAGCTCGTCGAACGGACGATCCTGTTCCTGCTCAGCGTCAGGTTGCCGTTGAGCGAGAGGCCCCCGATGATGTCGGCGGCGCTTCCGGTGAGCTCGATCCCCTGGTGGAGGGTCCGGTCTGCGTTCCCGGTGATGGGCCGGCCGAACCGGTCGAGCCGCCCCTGCGAGACGATCTCGTCGCGGAAGTTCATCCAGTAGAGGCTCGCACCGAGGTTGATTCTCTCCGCGGTGAACCCGGCGCCGAGCTCTATGTCATAGAGCGTCTCGGGGTGGACAAGCGGTTTCGTGAAATCGTAGGAACCGTTCGGCAGCATCTCGAACATCGGAGTGGAGCCGCCGACCGATTCTCCAGCATCGTAGAGGTTGTTGAGCCGAGGCTCACGCGACGTACGCGACACGTTGATGTACGTGGACCAGAGCCGGTCGATGTTCCAGTTCAGTCCGATGCGCGGGTTGAGGAAGCGGTACGGGACGATGAAATCGGTGCCGCCGAATTTCTCGTCGTAGAAGTGGTACTGGTTGAATGCGAACTGCAGGTCCGCCATTGCGTTGAGGTCTGGCCTCATCGCGTACATCTCATGCACGAAAAGCGATGCCATGCTCTTCCGTCCCCGGAACTGGTAGTAGTGGTAATCGGGCGAGAGGCCGTACGGCAGGTTCTCGGCCCACTGAATCCTTCCCCAGTGGAGCGAGGAGTTCGTCCGCAGCTCCGCGCCTGCGATGAGCTCTCCGCCCACATGCTTCCATGTCACCCGCGGCAGGATTCCGTACTGTTTATTCTCGACCCATGCGCGGATGACGGCGTTCTGCGGGTTCCCTGTCGGTTGGAAGCCGTACTGGCTCGTGAGCCGGAAGTAAGCCGTGTCCGCCCACGAACCGTCGTAGTCAAAGAACCCTGCGCCGGTCAGGTAGAAGAGCGTTGTGTTGAGACGGACGGACGGTGAGATATCCCACTCATGCAGAAGCTCGTAGTGGGGCTGAGAGAAGTTCTCGACCTCTTCGGGACGGCGCTTGATGAGGTACGTCACCGAGTCTCCCTGTGTCTCGAAATAGCTGTAGTTCTTCCTCCGGAGCTGGGGATCCTTCATGTAGAACTTCGGCAGGCCGTTGTACGCGAGCGCATCTGCGATCGGCCCTCCGTAGAAGTTGAACTGCACCGTCATCGTTTTGTCGTGACGGAGTGCGCTGAAGTAGTAGCTCGAGAGGTTCGTCCACGACTGGTCGCGGTAACCGTCGCTCATAATCTTGGAGAGGCGGGCGGAGAAGGAATACCTCTCGGCGATGAGGCCTGAGCTAAGGCTCGCGGCGTACCGGCGTGTGTTGAATGAACCCAGCCCGGTCGAGAGCAAGATGCCGGGAGTCGCAGTCATGGGGGACGTGACGAGGTTCACCGATCCCCCGATCGCCGCCGGACCGTAAAACGCGCTCCCAGCTCCTCGCTGGACCTGGATCTGGCTCGCGCTTGTGAGGAGGTCGGGGAAATCGATCCAATAGACATCCTGGTCTTCGGGATCGTTCTGGGGAACGCCGTTGATCATGACGGCCAGCCTGCGCTGGTCGAAACCGCGGATGTTAAGGTGGCTGTAGCCGATGCCGTTTCCGTTTTCTGAGTACGTTGCCGTGGAGGGAAGCTCCGAGAGGAGGATCGGTACGTCCTGGACGCCGTACTCCTCCTTGATTTCCCTGGCGGTGATGTCGGAAAAGGTGACGGGGGAGACACGCACCTCAGCACGCATGGCGTTCACGTTGATCACCGGCAGGGTGACGCTGGAGGGGCGGAGGAGAAGCTCCACCGTCGCGGAGCCTTCCTCAGGGACCGTTACCTGCTCGTAGAGCGTTTCGAAGCCGACATACCGCGCCTGGATGGTCTGGGGTCCGAAAGGAACGCCGTTGAGCCGGAACGCCCCCCAAGAATCTGTGCTGGTGCCGATCTCCGTCCCCGAGACGAGGACCGAGGCGCCTGCGAGCGGCTCGCGCGTCTCCGCGTTGAGGATCCTTCCGGTGATTGTCCCCTGCGCGTGTGCGGCGCAGGTCAGAAGAGAAAGGGCGGCGCAGAAGAGCACGACGGCGCTGGCGCAGCGGCGGAACCTCAGCGCCCGCACACCCCGCCGCGGGTTGTCGAAATGGTTGGACTTGAGGAATCGTTTCATGTTGAATCACTCCTTTCATCACAAGACAAATGAAACGGAGTGCTTCGGTCCGGATTGGGACAATAAAAAAAGCCGTTCCACCAGTGTTGGCGAACGGCTTCAGGAGTAAGTCCTAATGAATAGCTGGCCTCTCCGTCTCCCTACGCTGGTATGAACCAGATCAGGTTCGAAGGGTGTGATCTCAGCCTCCGCTTTATGAACGAAGACACCCCTACGGAATCGAAGCACTTCTGATTGCCAAGGAACTATTAACAGTGTTAGTTTACGACTCGAGCGGACAAAAGTCAAGGAAACCCACGGAAGTCGTGCCCCCGTCCCGGCGCTTGTAGATATCCAAACCCTTTGCTATTTTGAAATGACGTTTCGAATTTCCACTCCATTGCGGTGCCCCTGTTCCAATGCAAGAAGCTTAGGCCCCGGTGGCGTTTCCAGGTCGCT
>PEWR01000092.1:26920-29160 GCA_002779395.1 Ignavibacteriales bacterium CG07_land_8_20_14_0_80_59_12 | reverse complement strand
ACCGCGCGCTGAACGAGAGGCGCTGGATCGGCATTGAAGCGTGCGGCGAGACGGTCCTCTTTCTCCACGAGTTTGCGAAACCGGATCTTCCCGTCCACCGAGGCGTCACGGCACTCGACCTCCAGACCGGCGAGCTCCTCTGGAGGGACCCTGAAGCCGTCTTTTCGTTTGAAATCCCCGGCTTTGCCATCATCAGGCGCGACGGGATTGAGCGGAGCCGGTACCAGCAACTCGACGAGAGGACCGGTGTGGTTGTGAAGGACTTCGGGGATGACGCGTCCGCCGTGAATGCACTCCGCCCCTCAAGGGGAGCCGATGAGGAGCTCCGGGAGCCGGTCGTCATCGATGACGGGCCTGGTTTGATGAAGGAACTCGCGCCCCTCATTGGTCGGCACTGCGGCGGTGACCGGCGCCGCGGCCCGGTCGAAATCCTCCCCGCAGGGGAGCACGTCGTCGTGGCGTACCATGTGGACGTAGACCAGCCGGGTGCGGGCAGAGAGGAGCGTCTCGCGCATCATCTGAAAGTCATCCACCGCCCGACGAGCAGGGAACTCTTCGGCGAAATGCTACTCACCGATCTCCGCTATCCGGCACTTGGAACCTTCACCCTCCGGAACGGGATCCTCTACTTCGTCGAGCGGCGGAGCACACTTGTTGCTCTCCCGCTTGATGAGTGACTTTGCTCGTCGGATGCCCTCTTCCGTGGAGCTCATGCCAATGGTCCAGAACCATCGATTCACGGTTTCAACGCGTGGACACAACGACATCATTGATGTTTCGGAGAAGGTGCAGTGCGCCGTCGTGAAGAGCGGGATGACAATCGGAACGGCGCTCGTCTTTGTCGCCGGATCAACGGCCGGAATCACGACAGTCGAGTACGAGCCGGGCCTTCTCAAGGACCTTCCCGAACTCTTCGAGCGGCTCGCACCATCGAACAAACCGTATCATCACGATGCGACGTGGGGTGACGGCAACGGGTATGCCCATGTCCGTGCGTCGCTCCTCGGCAGCTCGTTCACCGTCCCGTTCGAGGACGGGCGGCTTCTCACCGGGACGTGGCAGCAGATTGTCCTCATTGACTTCGACAACCGTCCGAGGACGCGGACGGTCATTGTTCAAATCACCGGGGAGAAGTGACTCCCCTGGGATGCGGTTGTGTCACAGCCGCTCGCACTTCAGTGTTCCATCATCAAAGGTGTGTATGAAATCTGTTGAAGTCTTTCTTGTCGATGCGTTCACCGCGGAACCGGGCCAGGGGAACCGGGCAGGTGTTGTGCCCGGCGCCTGGAGTCTCTCGACGAAGGAGATGCAGTCGATTGCAGCGCAGATCGGCGCACCCGAGACGGCGTTCTTCATGAAAGCGACGAGCCCGGGCGCCGACATCCGGCTGCGCTGGTTCAGTCCGTCGAACGAGGTGTCGCTCTGCGGACATGCCACCGTCGCAGGGTTCTTCCAGCTCACCGGCTTGGGAATCCTTCCGTTTGGAAAGCCGCTCATGGTGGAGACGAAGTCGGGCATCCTCACGGTCCGTGTGGAGAAAGACGGCGACGTCGTGGTTCCATGGTTCACACTCCCAACGCCAAAGTTCCGGAGGGCTGCCGGAATCCTTCGCGAGCTCGAGGGACCGCTCGGAACGCAGAAGATGCCGCTCGATGCGGAGCTCGGCCCGGTCCGTGACGACTATCTCATGTATGTCCCGCTGAAACGCTTCGCGGACCTCTCGAAGATCTCTCCCGAGATGGACAAGTTGGCCGAAGCCCTCGAGCGCCGCAAGCTCGGGGGTGTCTCGGTTTTCACGCGAGCGAAGAGCAAAGATGGGGACTTCCGGTCCCGCATGTTCGCACCGAACATAGGGATTCCGGAGGACCCGGTAACCGGATCTGCCAACGGTCCTATCGGTGCCTACATCACACTGGCCCGGCTGAAGAAGGGAAGGGGGAAGGGAGGCGGCACCTTCAAGTACATGGGGGCACAGGGAGATCTGCTCGGGACGCCCGGCCGTGTGCGCGTCCGCGTGAAGGTCGAAAAAGGCGCACTCACTGAGGTCACAGTCGGCGGCAGGGCGGTCCTCTCCAGCCGCAGAGTGATTGACCTTCCATAGTCTCTTCATTCAGACGGGAGCGGGGCAATGACAGTTAGGACGGTCGTTTTCCTCCTTGTCCTCGTATTCGCCTTGGGCTCCTTTGCGTGGAGCATGAGGCGCGTCATCCGCCTTCTTCGCGTCGGTAAGCCCGACGATC
>PEWR01000092.1:0-26838 GCA_002779395.1 Ignavibacteriales bacterium CG07_land_8_20_14_0_80_59_12 | reverse complement strand
CGGACTCGTGCATGCGGCCATCTTCTGGGGATTCGTCGTTCTCCTCGCCGCCGTGCTCGAGACGGTCGGACAGGGTTTCTCCCCAGAATTCTCGCTCTCCCTCCTCGGCCCACTCTATCCGGTCCTGCTCTTCCTTGAAGAGCTCATGGGACTCCTTGTGGTCGGCGCTGTATTCGTCGCGTTCTACCGGCGGCTCATCGTTCGCCCCAAGCGACTCGAGGCCGGGCGGCACAGGAAGATGGACGCCCTCGTGATCCTCGCATGGATCATGTTCATCATGATCTCCATGTTCGGGCAGAACGCATGTAACACCTCGCTCACGTTACCTCAGACAGGACGTTGGGTCTCGTCGTTCCTTCTGCCCTCCCTGGCGGGACTGAACAGGTCGGGGCTCGAGATATGGTTCGAAATCTTCTGGTGGCTCCACATCGGTCTTGTCTTCGGGTTTCTCAATTACCTCCCCTATTCGAAGCACTTCCACGTCATCTCCTCGATTCCGAACGTCTACCTGGCGTCCCTCCGCCCGCGCGGCGAGCTCCCTCCGCTCGACCTCGAGGCGGAGAACGCCGAGAAATTCGGCGCACTCGATGTCGAAGACCTGACGTGGAAACAGCTCCTCGACGGCTACACATGCACCGAATGCGGCCGGTGTACCGCCGCCTGTCCCGCGAACTACACAGGCAAGCTCCTCTCGCCGAAGAAGGTCATAACTGACATCCGCGACCGGCTCAAGGAGAAGGCCGTCATCCTCGTCGGCGGCATCGAAGGTCCCGATGCAAAACAACGCACGGAGGAGATCGGCTTAAGGACTCTCGTCCATGCCCACATCACCGACGAGGAACTCTGGGCGTGCACCACGTGCATGGCGTGCGTGCAGGAATGTCCGGTCTCCATTGAACATGTCCCTTCGATCGTCGAGATGCGGCGCGGTCTCGTCCTCACCGAGTCGCAGTTTCCTCCCGAGCTCCAGACCATGTACCAGAACCTTGAGAGGAACTTCTCACCCTGGGCGTTCAGCTACTTGACTCGGGGCGACTGGGCCGAAGGACTTGGCGTCAAGACGCTTGCGGAGGATTCGTCGCCCGAGTACCTCTTCTGGGTCGGGTGTGCCGGATCGTTCGACGCGCGCTACCGGAAGGTGAGCCGCGCGTTTGCGGAGCTCATGGAGCGTGCTGGTGTGAGCTTCGGAACGCTCGGATCACAGGAGAAATGCAGCGGGGATCCCGCGCGCCGGTCAGGCAACGAGTACCTCGCTCAGACGCTCATCAAGGAGAATGTCAAGACGCTCAGCAGGTACGGCGTGAAGAAGATCGTGACGGCGTGTCCGCATTGCTTCAACACACTCAAGAACGAATACGGTCAGTTCGGCGGTCACTTCGAGGTGACGCACCACACAGAGTTCATCCGGGAGCTCATCGGGAGGGGAGCGCTGAAGGTGCCCGCGCTGAGAGCGGGCGCGAAACGCGCCGACAATGCGGAGAAGAAGCGTGTCACATTCCATGACCCTTGCTACCTCGGGCGCTACAACGGCGTCTTCGATGCCCCACGGGAGGACTTGGCAACCGTCGCTGGCATGACGCTTGTCGAGATGAAACGCTCACGCGACCGGAGCTTCTGCTGCGGTGCGGGTGGCGGGCGCATGTGGATGGAGGAGCGCATCGGGAAGCGAGTGAACATCGAGCGGACGGAAGAAGCAGTCTCCCTCCGGCCCGACACGATCGCAACAGCCTGCCCGTTCTGCATGAACATGTTGAGCGACGGCGTCAAGGAGAAACAGCTTTCTGACCAGGTCGGTGTGAAGGACATTGCGGAAATCCTCATTGAGGCGATCCGCACTGAGGAAGGGGCCCCGACCCCGTGAAACAAACTCGCCTGAGACTCGTAACAGTACCGAGCACTTCTGTTCGGCTGAAAGGGTTCATAATGAAGAGACTGCCGGTTTTGTTCATCTGTTTCTCGATCCCGGTGCTCTGCCTCGCCGGAAGGATGCACGGCGGGGAAAGGGAGGTGAAACCTGTTCCCGTGCCATCCTCGATTTCGGTGATCACGCCGGATGCCATCCGCGCAGACCTCGAATTCCTTGCGAGTGATTCGCTCAAGGGAAGGGCCGACCTCACGCCTGAATTTGAAATCGCGGGGGACTACATCGCCCGGCGGTTCGAGTCGTTCGGCCTGCGGCCGGTGAGTGGGGGCTATTTTGAGACGTTCCAGCTGGGCAAGATTCGGCTCGGCGCCGAGAATCGTCTCGCTGTGAAACGGGGCGCAGACGATACCGTCTTCGCTTTGAAAACGGATTTCGTGCCGTATCAATCGACAGGGACGGCATGCGTGAGCGCGCCGGTCGTGTTCGCCGGCTACGGCATCGACGCCTCCGAGCACGGGTACAACGACTACGCCAACGCCGACGGGTCGCCGCTCGACGTGAAAGGGAAAATCGTCTTCCTTCTCTCACATGAACCCGGAGAGAACGATCCGAAGAGCCCGTTCGACGGTGTTGAGCTGTCGGAATACGGGCAGCTTCGCATGAAGGTGCAGACTGCAGTCGACCGGGGTGCGGCGGGTGTTCTCATCTTCAACGATCCGCTGAACCACAGGTCGAGGCCGCCGCGCGGCTTCCCCTGGCCTTCACTGAACAAGGGAGTCCCGGACGACGCGCTGCCGTTCGTTCTCGTGGAGGACACGCACATACCGGTCCTCGAAGTGGGCGCGGGCGTTGCATCGTTCCTCTTCGGCTCGGTCGAGCGACTGAGGTCCATCCAATCCTTCATTGACTCGACAATGAAAGCTGGTTCTTTCCGGCTCGACGGCGTCATGATGACCGCGCAGACAACTACGACCGTTGAGAACCATCCGCTCCGGAATGTTGTCGCCTGCATCGAGGGATCGGATCCTCGTCTGAAGGACGAAGTCCTCGTGATCGGAGCACATTACGACCATGTCGGAATCCGTCACGGACTGCCGGCGGGGGAGGACTCGATCTGCAACGGAGCGGACGACAATGCATCGGGGACCTGCGGTGTCATGGCCATCGCCGAGGCGTTCGCGAAGAGCGACGCGAAGCCGAAGCGAACCGTTCTCTTCATCGCGTTTGCGGGCGAGGAACTCGGCTTGCTCGGCTCGCGGGCGTACGTCAATGCGCCGCTCTATCCTCTCTCCCGCACCGTCGCGATGCTGAACTTCGACATGATAGGGAGGAACGGGGCAGACTCGCTGTCAATCGTCGGCGCGCCGCGGAGCCCGGACCTCGCCGAGATCGTGGCGGCGGAGGATCAGGAAATCGGGATGACGATCCGCCGGAACGAGAGGTTCTTCAACCAGAGCGACCACGCGAGTTTCGCGCGGAAGCGGATCCCGATGCTCTTCTTCAATACCGAAGGCCACGCCGACCTCCACAAGGTGACCGATAACCCTGACAGGATCGACTACAACAAGGCGGCAAGGATCAGCCGGCTTGGCTTCCGAGTTGCCTGGCATATCGCTTGCTCGGATGAGCACTACACTTACGAAGAAAAGAAGGTGGCACGATGATCGCCCCACACCCTACCAGACAAAGGAGGCATGAAATGAGAAGGACTTTGCTCGCGGTTACCGTCATTGCTGCTCTCGCACTTCTTGCGACGAACGCCTTTGCAGCGGGAGGATTGAAGCTGCGGTACAAGTCGTCGAAAGGAGAGACCCACGAGTATGCCCTGGCGATGAAGATGGAAAGCTCCACCCAGATGATGGGACAGGAAATGCAGCAGAAGATGCTCACCGAGGCGCGGCTGAAGGTCGTGACTGAAGATGTGAAGCAGAACGGCGACATCATCTTCATTTCCTCGATGGATTCCCTGAAGCTTGAGATCCATGCGCTACCGATGACCGACACCTCCTTCACGAATCCGCCGGGGCTCATCGGTAAGCGTAGCCGCGTCACGTTCTCAAACACCGGACGCGAGCTCTCGCGCGAGCAAGTTGATTCTATTCAGATGACGGGGCCGTTCGCCGGTGCGGCGCTCCGGACCAGTTCGTTCCTTGTCCCGCTCGATGCACGGGAGGTTGGCATCGGCGACTCCCTCGTCGTGGAGAAAGTCGATACGACGGCCGGCAAGGAAGGGAACATGGTCACGACCACGACCGTGCATTACTTCGTGGCCGGCAAGGAGAACAAGGAAGGCCACGAGTGCGTGAAGCTGCCGTACACAATGACCGTGAAGCTTACAGGGACCGGATCCCAGATGGGCCAGCAGTTCGCAATCGACGGCGAGGGAAGGGGAACCGGTACGGTCTACTTCGACGTGGACAAGGGGCTCCTCGTCAGCTCGCAGCGCACGATGGATATGGAGACGACCTATGCGATGACGGGCGACCAGAAGATGGTCATCCCGAGCTCGCAGACCGTCGAGTCGACGATCACGCTGGCGAAGTGAACGTCCCCGGAAAAAGCAACCTCGAATGACGCGAAGATATATGCACCACAGAGCGGAGCTTCAGATGTCGCCGAGACGATTACCGAGCAAATGCCTTCGGGCACGAACCGTGCTCCTGGCAGCCGTCGTTGCAGCACAGGTACTTCATGCGGGCGTTCATTTCACACCGGATGAGTATCGCTCGCGGCGCGACGCGCTTCGTGCCAGGATTGACACGGTGGGGTTGGCGGTTCTCGCATCGGCGGAGACGGCTCTTCGATCGGGCGACGTAAGCTACCCATACCGCCAGTCGAGCGACCTCCTCTACCTCGCTGGCATCACGCGCCCGGGGACGTTCCTCGTTGTGCTCGGATCGCCGATCGATCTCGGCGGCAGAAACGTCCGCGACCTCCTCTTCATCCCTCCCTACAGCGAGATGCGTGCGAGGATCACGGGAGAAGCGATGACACTTCAGGAAGCGACGACCGTCTCGGGGGCCGACACGGTTCTTGAGAACGGAGGACTGGGTGCCTTCCTCGCGAAAATCCTTGCCGTGAAGCGGGTCCTCTACCATTCGGCGTTCCAGCCTCCGTTCGTCGTGGACTGGCTCAACAACCGGATCCTCTTCATCGAGCGTGACGCCGAGAAGATGCTCAAGGAGAAATTCCCCGGACTCGCGGTGAAACCGGTCTCCCCGCTCGTCGCCTCGCTTCGCGTCGTCAAATCGCACAATGAAGTTGCGGCGGTTGAAGAGGCGGCGCGGGTTACCTGCGACGGGGTGATGGCGCTCCTCCGAGCGGCGCATCCCGGCGTTTTTGAGTATGAGCTCCAGGCGGTGCTCGAGTCCACGTTCCGGCGCGAGGGGGCGCAGCGGACCGGGTTCCCCTCCATCATCGGCTCGGGCCCGAACTCGACAAGGGTGCACTACGACGCGAACACGCGGCGGACCCAAAAGGGGGATGTAATTGTTGTAGATATCGGGGCCGAAGTGGACGGTTACACCGCTGACGTCACAAGGACGTTTCCGGTCGACGGCCACTTCACTGCGGCGCAGAGAAAGCTGTACACGATAGTGCTTGAAGCTCAGAAGGCGGCGATCGCGGCGGTAAAACCGGGAGTGCACATCAGGGCGGTCGACAAGGCGGGTCGGGACGTCATCGACCGGGCGGGGTTCAAGAAGTACCTTACTCACTTCCTCAGCCATTCCGTCGGGCTCGATGTCCATGATCCCGGACTTACAGGCATGGGCGCAGGTGACTCGCTGCGCGCGGGCATGGTGATTACCATCGAGCCGGGGATCTACATCCCGGCCGGTGCGGACGACGTCGACCTCTCCTACTGGGACACCGGCATCCGCATCGAGGACGACGTCCTTGTGACACCTGACGGATGCCGGGTCCTGACAACGGGCGTCCCGAAGGAAGCCGAAGAGATCGAATCACTTGTCGGAAATTCTGACTGAGGAGCCATGGACCCGCGAAAGATCCTCCGCCTCATCGAGAGGCTGCAGCCGAACTCGTTCCGCACGAGCGAGGACATTCTCTCTCATCTTGTGAGGGAGATAGTGAAGAATGAGAACTTCCGCGTAAAGGGAGGAAGGCTCTGGAAGCTCAATCCGAACCGGAAACGATACACCCTGGTCGCGCAGGTCGGCGACATAGACCACATCCGCGACCGGTATGAGATCAGGCTCGCGAGTTATCCGCTCTTCAAGGAGCTCGCAAAGCGACGCTCGGTCCTCGCGACCGAGACCGACTCCTACCTGCGGAGGAAGGGGATTCGCGTCTATTCCGCGACCGGAATCGGAGAGAGGGTGAGGATCGAGGAGGGCGAGTTCTACGAGTACATGATGGCGTTCAACACTGACCTCGCCGGACGCGACTTCCTCGACGAGCTCAACCTCATCGGGAACGCCGTTACATCGGTGCTGAAGAACAAACGGGCCGAGCAGAAGACGCAGGTACTTCAGAAGGACCTCGACCAGGCGTGGGAGATCCAGCGAAGGATCCTTCCGGAGCACGAGTATCGTTTCGGGAACTACGAGATGTATGGGATCTCGCTTCCCGAACGTATCGTCGGAGGTGACTTCTTCGACTACCTCGAAGCCGAGGAGAATCCCGACCGAGTCGGGGTCTGCATTGGCGACGCAACGAGCAAGGGACTTCCCGCCGCTGTTCAGGCGCTCTATGTGTCCGGCGCACTGAGGCTCGGGGTCGGATATCAACAGAAGATGGCGACGCTTTTCCGGCGGATCAACAACCTCGTTTATCGAACGTTTCCTGATGAACGCTTCGTTACTCTCTTCTACGTCGAAGTGTTCGACAGCACGAATGGCCTCTGCATCTACTCGAACGCCGGTCATAATGCGCCGATCCATCTCCGGGCGAACTCGCGGGAGACCACTCTCCTTGAGAACAGTGGCCCGGTGCTCGGTCTTGCCCCGGACCAGAGGTACCGGACGGAAAACATCAACCTGCAGACCGGTGACTGCCTCCTTCTCTACACCGACGGCATCACCGAAGCGACAAGCTCCACGAACGAGCTGTACGGTGAGGAGAGACTCCGGCAGAGGCTCCTCGAGTACCATGAGCGGCCCGCGAAGGAGATCACGCAGCTCATCCTTGAAGATGTCCAGAAGTTCAGCATCAGCGCTCCGTACGCCGATGACAAGACACTCGTTGTGATAAGGCGTGTGAAATGAAGACGCCCCACGTCAGCTTCATCTCCCCGGAACCGGATGTTCGTCTCGTGAAAGCATTCACGACGCCGTTCAAGAATGCACTGGCGGCGGCCCGGACGTGCTATTCGTCTTCGGGGATTGTCTCGGATGAGCAGATCGATCTTGAGAGGTCGCGCGGTCTCGCTGAGAGCATCTACCTCGCGGGGCATCACACCACGCTCCAGCATGCGTACGTTCAGTTCGCCATCGGGAACGTGTCACGTCACTTCGTGTGGTCGTTCCTCCACAGCCACCCGTTCTACAACTCGGAACAGGTGAGCCAGCGATACGTGGAAGTCCGGCCGGGGTCGGTCGTTGTTCCACCGCTTGACGGTGAGGCGCGTGCAGTGTACGAAGGGGCCGCGGAGATGCAGTCGAGGGCTTACGAGAGACTCACACCTCTGCTCGAGCCGGAGGTGGCCGCCGAGTATTTCAAACGCTTTCCGGCGCAGGCGAAGCAGCGCCACCTGTATGCGCAGGAGATCCGGCGGAAGGCACAGGAAGCGGCGCGTTATATCCTCCCGATCGGGACGTTCACCTATCTTTACCATACGGTGAGCGTCCTGACCATTCTTCGGTACGCACGTCTCGCTTCCCAGCTCGACCTCCCTGCCGAGCAGACGATCGTCGTGTCGAAGATGGTCAACGCCCTTCTCGCGCACGACCCAAACTACGCGCTCATCCTCGAGGAGCCTCTCCCTGAGGACGCGTATCCCGAGTACCGGTTTGCCGCGCGGCGGGATGGTTTGTCTGCAGGGTTCGCGGAAGAATTCGACCGTGCGCTTGATGGAAAAACGTCGCGGCTGGCGGCATCTCCGCCCGATGGTGAGAGGAACCTCGCGGAGGCCGTACGCACGGTGCTCGGGATGCCGCGAGACCTCCTGTCCGACCAGGAGGCGATCGCGCTTGCGCTCGATCCCTCCCGGAACCGTATCTTCGGCGAATCGCTCGTCCTCTCGTCGCACACGAAGCTTTCACGCGCTCTCTACCATGTCTCATACACGTTCCGGAAAAAGCTGAGTCACAGTGCGGATTCGCAGGATCAGCGGCACCGAATGACACCTGCGTCCCGGCCGGTGTTCCATCTTCACCTGGGGCAGGAACCGGACTTTATCACGCCCCGACTTGTCGAACGGGTCCCCGAGGCCGCACGCCTGTACCGCGACACGATGGAGAGAACGTGGGAATCCGCATCGACGTTGCGGAGGCTCGATGTCCCTGAAGAATTCGTGACATACCTTTATCCTAACGCAGTCCCGGTCCGTTTCTTTGAATCGGCGGACCTGCTGAACCTCCACCACAAGCTCGCGATGCGCCTCTGCTACAACGCGCAGGAGGAAATCTGGAGAGCGTCACTTGACGAAGCGCTTCAGGTGTCCGGGGTTCATCCTCTGATCGGGCGGTATCTCCTTCCACCGTGTACGCTGCGCAGTCTCAGCGGCGTGAAGCCTATCTGCCCGGAAGGGTCGCGCTACTGCGGCGTGAAGGTGTGGCGGATTGAGAAGAGCGAGTATGAGCGCGTCATCTGATCCCTGCCGCCCGATGCCTTAACACTTGACCATCTTTCCGGAAATGCCGAAATTCTCGAACTCCTCCTTCGCTGAGATGCTGCCCGAAAGGGACGCCCATGGGCGGGAGCACCCTGCATCGACCCGGGAGCTGCTCATCGAGTTTGAATTGAGGGCGCCGGCAATACGGAAGAGGCTTCAGGAGTTCTCCGCAGTCCCCGCCTCAGAGTACTTCCACGAACTCCTCTACTGCCTTCTGACGCCCCAAACGAGTGCCGTCGCGTGCGCCGCTGGGGTGGAGAAGCTTCGGGAACAGGGATTCGCTTTCCGGGACTTCGACCCTGAGCCGCTCCTGCGCGGAACGGGAAAGGGAGACTACATCCGGTTCCACCGGACGAAATCGAGGAACCTACTTGAAGCAAAGCTCCGATTTGCCGAAATTGAAAAGGAGCTGAACTCGTCCGACGACGTTGCCCGACTTCGCCTCTGGCTGGTGGAGAACGTCAAGGGACTCGGGATGAAGGAGGCATCGCATTTCCTTCGCAACACCGGACGCACCGGGGTTGTCATCCTTGACCGGCACATCTTGCGGAACATGGTGCGATACAGCGTGATTGAGTCGGTACCAAAATCGATGACACCGGGGCGGTACCTTGATCTCGAGCGAAGGTTCAAAGAGTTCGCCCGCGCTCTCGGTATGTTGCCCGATGAGCTTGATCTCTTCTGGTGGAGCCAGGAGACAGGGTTCATCCTGAAATAGGGCGCGCGCAACGGCCCCTTCCCGGGGCGTGGTTCACAATAATGAATGCAGTCCTTTCTCAATGATGAAAAGATGTCATCTGGCGAGCGTCCTTGCGATCGTGTCGGTGCTCTGTGGCTTCTTCGGGGCGACCGCCGGCGGTCAGCGCTCCGTCCGCGTCATTTTTGAGTATGATATGCGGCGCGGGGGATCCGTCCGTACCCTCGAAGTCAATCATGTCCTCTACGGTTCGCTCGAAGATCTTGCCGGCCGTTTCGGCTTGAAGCTGAAGACCAACCCGGCGACGAGGAAGAGCGAGCTCCTGCTGAAATCGTCCCAACTCAAGTTCACGGTGGACAATCCCTTCGTGGTGATCACGGTGGACAACGGACCGGGTTCCATCTACCAGTTTCGGGCACCGGTGATCGAACGGACCGGCGGAGCATACGTTCCTCTCCATGAGTTCGTGCCTGTATTTGACAGGCTTTACGACGGCAAAGTCTCATTTGAACCCGTATCAAAGATCATCCGCGTTCAGTCCCCGGTGAAGACCTCCTGGGCGGATGTCTCCGATGTGCGGGTAGAGAAGAAGCTCAACGGTGTCCTCGTCCGGCTCGTCGCGTCGAGGCGGTTGAAGGACTTCGAGGGTTGGATGAAGTTCGACGGCTGGTACTATGTCACGATCGCGGGCGCACGCGGGGACCTGCGGCGGCTCAACGCCGTGAAGCCGCACGGCATCCTGAAGAAAGTCGTTGCGATCCAGCTTCCCACGGTGCTCCAGCTTACTCTCAAACTTGAGGGGGATGTGGCGAGCAGTGAGCTCATGCGTGACCGGTCGTCGAATGACATCCTCCTCTCACTTCACCTCGGGCCGAAAGCGTTCTCCCGGCCCGCGGAATTGACCAAACCCGCCAACAGCATCGAAGAGAAACGGTCGCACTGGACTCTCGATGCTGTGGTTATCGACCCAGGACATGGGGGACGAGACGCGGGGACGGTGGGTGTCACAGGAGTGAAGGAAAAGGACATTGCGCTCGGCATCGCGAGGAAGCTCGGCGCTCTCATCACGAAGAATCTGAAGGTACGGGTCGTCTATACGCGAAGCACCGACACGTTCGTCGAACTCTACAGGCGAGGACAGATCGCAAACGAGGCGGGGGGGAAGCTCTTTGTCAGCATCCACGGCAACTCAACGCCGAGGAAGCCGAGCCGTCCCCACGGTTTCGAGATATACCTTCTCCGACCCGGGCGCACACAGGAGGCGATTGCGATCGCCCAGCGGGAGAACTCGGTCGTGAAGCTTGAGAAGAATTACGAGACGCAGTATCAGAAGCTCAGCGCGGAGGACTTCATCCTCATCAGCATGGCGCAGAGTGCATACGTGAAGTACAGTGAGCTGTTCGCAGACATCGCTCGAGGGGAGATGGGAGGTGCGCTCTCGAGCTGGGGGAGCGGGGTGAAGCAGGCGGGCTTCCTCGTTCTTGTTGGGGCGTCGATGCCCAACGTCCTCGTGGAAACCGGTTTTCTCTCGAACCGGAAGGACGAACGGTTTCTTGCGAGTCAGAGCGGACAGCAGAAGATTGCGGAAGCCCTCTACCGGGCGATCAAACGGTACCGCGCCTCATATGAGAAGGACCTGAGGGAAGGAACAGCGATCGGCAGCCTCCACGCCGAATGAACACGCGGCTCAAAGGAGTCCTTTTGACAAACCGCCGTCAACCGAGACCGCCGCCCGCCTGCGATAGATTGATCTTCAGTGCCGCGTCGATTTCCGCCACAGCCTGCTCGATTGGGATTAGAAGGCGTGCTTCGGCGGCGCGCACAGCCAGATCGAGCGTTGTGAACTCATGTTTGAGGTAAAGCCACACGTGGTAGCCGAGCCGGTTGGTGTCATTTGGTTCCCTTGTCGGGATCGATTCGACGCTTGTGTACGCGATCTTCTCAAGCGACTCGGGCGAAAACATTCGAACCGGTGGATGACCTTTCGTCGACATGTTGCTCCTTCCTGAAGTCACTGTGATGGTCAATATGACCAACCGGGAAATGAATTGGGAAGCTCCCTGCGGCGGACACGGGATGTTACGGTAGGGGGATCCCGATCGCGAAGTAGAGCTCCCACGGGCCAAAGCTGAACGGGTTGTCGGGGAGCTCCCGGTGGAACAGAAAGCTCTTGCCGACGGCAAACTCCGCAGGTCCGATCGGTGTGTCCATTGCCGCACCCACGCCGGCCCCGTGTCTCAGGTCGCGGAACCGGATGTCCTCTGTGTACTGCCATACTGCACCGAGGTCGTACCGCGCTGAGAGATAGGTATCGAAGAAGATTCTGAACGGGAGCCGGATGCGGTACTCGAGGTTGACGGTGAAGAGCTGCCTTCCGCGGAAAGCGTACTCCTGGAGACCGTAGAACGAGCGGATGCCGCCGAGGGAGAACTGCTCCTGGAGTGGGAGTGTCTTGTCTCCGAATCCGAAGACAACGCGCGGATGGATCGTTGCGCGTTTTCCGAATGTCGTGAACGCTTCATACGATATGTAGAACTTCGTGTACGCAATATCGCTCCAGAGAGCGGGGAGTGCCGTCTCGTACGAGAGGTTCATCATGATTCCCTCGTTCGGGAATGGAACCCGATCGCGCGAGTCTATGATGGAAGAGAACCTGAGCGCACCGAGCGTGTACGACTCGGGCCCAACTGCGTTGCCTTCGAGGACTTTCACTTCATGATGTTCCTCCCGGATCTCCGCCGTCACGTTCCCAAGCCTTCCGAACTGTCCGCCGAACGCGAAATTCCCGCCGTAACTGATTTCCCTGTATTCGCCGTCCGGCCGGAGACGCCAGCTCGAGAACGAATGGGTCGGTACGTCTGTATACGTGTGGATGTTCTCAAGGCGTGCGAACCCGCTCAGGTTGAAAGTGAAGTAGGTGTTGAAGATGCGCGTCGACTTGTGCTCGATGCGGTAGAACTGGTTCTGTGTCCCGCCGAAGAACGTGAAGCCGAGCTGCATGCCGAGACCGAAGAGGTTCTCGTCCCGGATGTCGATGTAGGGCTGGAAATTGCGCTCGTTGTCGGCGCGAAAGGCGAAACGGATCAGGTCGGGGCTTCGCTCTTCGACGTCGATGACAAGCGCGTGACGGGACAAGCCGCCCTCCGCGTGTCCCACTCGGAGCGTCACGATTGAGAACAACCCGGTGCTTGAAATGTTGCGGACGCCCCGGTTCGCTTCGTTCACGTCGAAGATATCTCCCACACTGAGGGGAAACTCCCGGAGGATGACGTAGTTCCGCGTCCTGTGGTTGCCCTTGATCTCAATGGAAGTGATCCGGCCCTCATCGATGTCGACCGAGGCGACGCCAGCTTCGAATGTGATCTTCCGAATCGAAGCGAGGGAGAAACCGCGGCGACGGTAGATTGCGAGGAGGCTGTCCATGGCATGGTGTGCGGCGACGGCGTTGAGTGGTTTCCCGACGAGGCGCTGGAGTGGCGCTGCAGCATTTGCCGGAGAGAGCTTCGCCGTGCCGCTCAGGCGCACCTCGCGAAGAACCGGGTTCTCCTTCACCGTGTACACAACACGGGCGGCTCCGGCCGCGGCGGTGTCCCACCGCACATCACCGTGGACATCGGCGAATCCGCCGGTTGCATAGAGCACGTTGACGTCGCGTTGGACCTCGTCGAGGGAGAGGAAGGCCTGGGAGTGCCGCCGGAGGATTTGATCGCGGAGCTTCGCCGGGATTCCTTCGCCATCGATGGCTATTGTGAACCGGCTGAACAGTGGGGGCGGGTCGGTGTGCGAAGCAGTCTCGCTTGCGAGGAGAGCCTCGATCGCCGGGATCGCCTTCTCCATCGCCTCCTCGCCGCATACAATGACCGAATCGGCGTTTGAAAAATCGGACGAAACCTGATTGCCGAGCCGTGGATTGACCACGACGCTCGCGCGTTCGAGCTCGAGGCGGTTGGGAAGCTGCATCATGATGTCAATCATCTGGTCGGCGGTCTGCCACGGCGCCGAGATCTCCGTCCGCGGCCGGAGGCCGCTCGTGGTATTCACGGCGACGACGAGAGTGTATCCAAGCGACTGTGCGACATCAACCGGGATGTTTGAAACGAGTCCGCCGTCGACGAGTTCCATGGAGTCCTTCCGGACCGGCGAGAAGAGGATTGGGATAGTGGCGCTTGCGCGGAGTGCTTCGGCAAGATCGCCGTGGTCGAAGACTATGCGGCGGCCGGACAGAAGGTCGGTGGAGACGGCACGGAAACGGACCCGCAGGTTGTCGAACGACGAGTCAGGGTGATAAATCCCCTGCAGTGTAAGCGTCTGGATCAGATTTGCGAAACGCTGTCCGGCGCTCGCGGATGAGGGGAGAAGCGGTTGAAGGCCCTCGAACCGGAGGACGAGGAGGCTGCGATCGGCAAGTGACTTCTGATCGACAAACAGCTCGCGGCGCTTGAACTCCTCACCGAGAGAGACGATCTCATCCCATTTCGTTGTGTCGGCGACCTGCTGAAGGTCATCCGGTGAGTAGCCGATAGCGTAAAGCCCTCCGATGACCGCCCCTATGCTTGTGCCCACGATCAGGTCAACGGGAATCCCGTGGCGCTCGAGTGCGCGAAGAGCGCCGATGTGGGCAAAGCCGCGTGCGCCGCCTCCGCTGAGGACGAGAGCTACGGATGGATGGGGCGTTTCATAGAAGGGGACGATGGCGAGCGTGTCGGGGGCTCCACGCTGCGGCCTGACCGCCAGGGAGTCGAGCGCTGCAAGTCGCCAGGGCAGCAAGAGAAGGAGGGTGAAGATGGATGCCCGTATCATGGAGCGGGATTTCTTCATCGCCACAATATTACAAACTCTTCCGCAACGATTCAAGGAGCTTTAGCACCTTGATTCTTTCCGGCGCGCATGGTATCATACCCAGTGAAGTCCGGAGATCCTGCTGGCGTCGATGACATTCCTCAACCCCCTCGCACTTGTCGGCCTCATCGCGGCCGTAATTCCGATCCTCCTCCATATCCTCAACCTTCGAAAAGTTCGGCGAATTGAATTCAGCACCGTTGCGTTCCTCAAGGAGCTGCAGCGAAGCGCAATCCGCCGGCTCAAGCTGCGGCAGTGGATTCTGCTTCTCCTCCGGACGCTCATCGTTGCCTCGGTTGTTCTTGCCTTCGCCCGTCCGGCCCTGAAGGGAACGCTTGGAACCGGGGGAGGGCGCGCGAGGACGAGCATGGTTCTGATGATCGACAATTCGCTCAGCATGAGCGCCCGCGACAACAGAGGAGAATTCCTTGCCCAGGCGAAATCGGCGGCCCGGCGCATCCTGTCGGCGATGCAGGAGGGGGATAACGTTGCTGTGATCCGGACCGGTGACCCTGGCTCTTCGCAGCTGATGGAGCTTACGAGAAACAGGGATCTCCTCCGTGCAGTGGTTGACGAGACATCCAACAGCGCCACTCGAGCTTCCATCCCCGATGCAGTCCGGCTCGCCGCGAAACTCCTCGAAGCCTCGACGAACGTGAATCGCGAGATCTACGTCATCTCCGATATGCAGCGCTCAAGCTTTCCGCCCGCAGGCCCCTCGGTTCAGATTCTCCCACCGACATCGAGTCTCTTCTTCAACGAGGTTGGGAAGGAGGTCCCGTCAAATGCGGCCGTCGATTCGGTATCGGTCGCGAACCAGATACTCCAGGCAGGGCTGCCGTTCAGTGTGGAGGCGGGGATCCGGAACGAAGGCTCCGCACCGCTCCGCGGAGAGGTGATGAGTGTTTTTCTGAACGGCACGCGCATCGCGCAGCGATCTGTGGATGTCCCGCCCTCTTCGGAAAGGTTCACTGACGTGCCGGTGATCGCTCGCGCTCCAGGTTTCCAGGCGGGAAAGGTCGCAATTGAAGGAGATGGGCTTGAGGCGGACAACGAGCGTCACTTCTGCGTCTCGATCCCTCGACGGTATCGCGTCCTCATCATCGGACAACCCGGTGACGAGCTCACATTTGTGCGGCTCGCGCTGCGGACGGCGGCCGGCAGCGACTCATCGTCGATGGAGCTTGTCGATCTCCCCCCAGTGCGCCTCGCGTCGCTCGATCTTTTCTCATTCAACGTGGTCGTTGCATCTGGTCTCCCCGTGCCCGCTCTCCCTCAACTGAGACAGTTCCTGGAACGCGGGGGAGGACTCGTTCTCTTCCCCCGTCAGGTGTTCTCTCCGGGAGAATTTAACGCGGTGAGCGCCGCTCTTGGACTCCCCCGTGCTGTTGGTCTGAAACCGGTCGCGGGCGGGGGCGGAACGCCGGCTGCGGGAACAACACCGCAGAGCACACTCGCTTTCTCAGAAATCGATTTTGCTCATCCCCTTTTTGCAGGTGTGTTTGAAGATGCGGTGCTGAATCAGGCGAGCCACTCGGGGCGAATAATCGAATCGCCAGTCATTGAGCGCGGAGTCGAGTTCTCAACAGGTCCCTTGTCTCTTCCCGTGATCCAGATGACGGGACGTCTTCCTTTCCTGATTGACCAGCCCGTCGGCGACGGCCGTGCAATTCTTTTTGCCGTCTCGCCGACTTCCGAATGGTCCGACTTCCCGTTCAAACCGGTCTTCGCGCCTCTCCTGTATCGCTCTATTGTGTACGTCTCGAGCTCGCAGAGGTCGGTGACATACGCAAGGGTGGGTGAGGAATCCGAGATCCGCCTTCCATCGTCAGCCGCCGGCCGCGGCGGTCCGCTCACCGTCAGCGGGCCGAAAGGGATACAGGTGTTTGTCCAGCCCGTGGTTCTCCAGAACGATGCGTTGCTCCGCGTTCCAGGGCTTCCCCTCCCGGGCGTCTACTATGCGGGGAATGGAACAACGACACCTCAAACGGCTGCGGCTGCGCTCGTCGTGAACATCGACCCGGCGGAGGTCGACCTCGCTCGAATCAAGGAGTCGGATGCGACGGCGCTCCTCGAGCGTATCGGTGTACCGGCGGGGCGCATCCGTTTCGTTTCGCCGCAGTCGGACATCCTCGCGTCTGTGCGTGAGACCCGATATGGGACCGAGCTCTGGAGTGGCTTCGCGATCCTCGCGCTCCTGTGCGCCGTCCTTGAGCTGATTGTCGCACGGAGCGGAAAGCAGGATAGACGCGGGGAGGGTGTCGCGTGACAGGAGGGGAGGGCCACATGGTTGAGCCGCACACACACGCAGTCGCTCCCGATCCAGAGCGTGCCATTGTCGTCGGCGTCTCGACCCATCACATGAAGCGAAAGGACGTGGAGGAATACCTCGATGAGCTGGCGCTCCTGGCGGACACCGCCGCTGCGGAGGTGGTTGCCCGTGTCATCCAGGAGCGGAGCCGGATCGATTCCGCCACGTTCATCGGCAAAGGGAAGGTAGAGGAGCTTCTCGGTCTCGCCGAGGAGCTCGGCGCCAACCTCATCATCTTCGACGACGATCTCACTCCGGTGCAGGCCCGGAACCTTGAGGAGATCCTCGACCGGAAGGTGGTCGACCGGGCCGGTCTTATCCTGGATATCTTTGCCCTTCGGGCGCGCACGAAAGAAGCAATGGTGCAGGTGGAGCTCGCACTGCTCGAGTACCTCTTACCACGGCTCACCCGCCGCTGGACGCACCTCTCGAAGCAGTATGGCGGCATCGGGACACGAGGCCCGGGCGAGCAGCAAATTGAAGTTGACCGGCGCGTGATACGGCAACGCATCAGCCTGCTGCGCGGGAGGCTGAAGGAAATCGCGCGCGAGCGGTCCGTTCAGCGGCAACGGCGGCAGGAGATGCCTCGAGTCGCCCTCGTGGGTTACACGAATGCCGGAAAGTCAACCCTTCTTAACGCGCTCGCACATGCGGATGCCTTCGTAGAAGACAGGCTCTTCGCGACGCTCGACCCCACTGTCCGCGCTGTGCAGCTCGACCGCAGCACGCGGATACTTCTTTCGGACACGGTCGGCTTTATCAGGAAGCTTCCGCCTTTCCTTCTCGCGTCGTTCAAGAGCACGCTCGACGAGGTCACCGAATCTGATCTTCTCCTCCATGTCGTCGACGTGTCGCATCCCCGGTTTGAGGAACAGATCAGTGTGGTCCGGGAGACACTCGCGGAGCTCGCTGCATCGCGCACACCGGTCATCCACGTCTTCAATAAGGTCGACAGGCTCGCCGATCGTTCAATCCTTCCACGGCTCTCACGCGATTTTCCGCCCGCCGTCTTCATTTCGGCTTCGCGAGGTGCAAACCTCGCCTCCCTGTGTGATCTCGTCCGCTCGACGCTCGACTTGGAGTTCGTTGAGCAAACACTCGATCTCAGTCCGGAGCAGTACGGCAGGATGCCGAGGTTTCAGTCGCGGGGCGAGATCCTCGAGGTGCATCCTTCCGTTGACCGGGTCCTCGTGAGGTTCCGCGCGCGCCGCGCCGACATGGCGCGGATCGCATCCGAGCTGAAGGATTAACGCGGTTTCCTTCTGCCTCTCATTGCGAGAAAGGCTCAGAATGACCATGGGGAAGAGCGGCACTTGCTGGGAGACTCGCAATGTCTATGAAAGGGCAACGTCACATGCCGTGGAGTCTTCAGGGTTCGTCAGGGAGGGAGCAAGGGGGCGGTGGGATGAGGACGTGTGGGGGGAGTTGTGCCAGATTCCGCTGGAGGAGAGTGAAGAGAATATTGTCCTGCATACCAATGTGCATGGTGAGGTGGAGGACGAACGCTGCGACGCCGAGCGAGAATGAGCGCGCGGGGTCTTCGTCGGGATGGTTCTCGCCGAACCGCTCCGCGGCGGCGATAAGCTCCTGTGCCTCGCGGACCAGGGCTTCCTCTTCGCTTGCGAGAAAATCGGGTACCTCGTGAACGGACTGGGTCTCCGCGGCGAGCATGGAGAGGAGAGCTGCCTCGCGTGTCAACTGCGTCCGGAACGGTCCCGCGAAGAATCGAAGAAGCTCACTCAAATCCCTCAAGTGTTTCTCAGTGGACCTTTCCTTCAGCGCGGCCACCCGCGCTTCAAGGTTCTTTATGTGAGAAAGGAGCGTTACCCGCTCCCGGACGAGGGCACGAATCAACTCCGAAGCTGCCATATTGGGTTTGCTTCCCCCGATTTCGCGATACATGCGGCGTTTTCACTCAGATTGGCACAGAAATCGTGCCAGCTTGCGGGGGAGAGACGTAAGGGCGAAACCGTGTGATTCCGATGAGCAAATGGATGAATCGGGAAGGTCTACGGTCTGGTGCAGGCGTGTGGAGGAGGAGGTTAGGGAAAAAATTCAAAACCGCTTTGAATATTCTTCACTATTCCTGCTGAATGTTGTACTGCTGAATCTTTACGTAAAGGGTCTTCAGGCTGATGCCAAGGGAGCGTGCCGTCGCCGACTTGTTCCAGTGAAGCTGTCTCAGCACTGACTCGATGTGGACCCGCTCGACATCTTTCAGAGAAATCGGTGTGCCGAGTTTGTCCGCGAGGGCGCGGCCATAAGGTGAATCGGGGTATGTCGCAACCGACGTAAGGGGAAGAGCAAGATCATCAACCTGTATCTCCTCTCCCTGCGAGAGAACCGCTGCGCGTTCGATTACGTTCTCGAGCTCACGCACGTTGCCGGGCCAGTCGTAGTCGAGGAGGACGCGCATGGCGGCGCGGCTCAAGCTCTTCTGCACGCGCATCCTCACCCGGTTCTTGAGGAAGTAGTCAGCGAGGAGAGGGATATCCTCCCTTCGGTCGCGGAGCGCGGGCACGGAGAGCGTGATCACGTTGAGGCGGTAGAAAAGGTCCTCGCGAAACTTCCCCCGCTGGACTTCTTCGACGAGGTTCTTGTTCGTCGCGGAGATGATGCGGACGTCCGAGTGCGAAACCGTGTTGCTGCCGACACGCCGATACTCGCCGGTCTCGACAAAACGGAGGAGTTTGGGCTGGATGAGCGGACTAACGTCCCCCACTTCATCGAGGAGAAGTGTCCCGCCGTTTGCGATCTCCACGATCCCCTGTTTCGTTGCGTGTGCGTCGGTGAAGGCTCCCTTCTCGTGCCCGAAGAGCTCGCTCTCTATGAGCGTGTCGGGGATGGAGGCGCAGTTGACGACGATGAAGGGCTTGTTCGCGCGGGGACTGTTCTTCCAGATGAAGTTTGCAATAACCTCTTTTCCAGTGCCGCTCCCTCCCTGGATGAGGACGGTAGTGTCCGAAGGAGCCACCTTCTGCGCGATATCGAGAACACCCTTGAGCGCCATGCTCTCGCCGATAAGATCGGTCGGAGCGGTGACGCGCGCAAGCTCGTGTTTCATGAGCTTGTTCTCGAGACGGAGCTGGCGGCGCTCGTATGCGCGTTCGATGGCGCTGAGGAGCTCGTCGGAGGAATACGGCTTCATGACGTAGTCGAATGCATCCATCTTGATACACTGGACGGCGATTTGGATCTCCTGCAGTCCGGTCAGCATGATGACCTGTGTGTCAGGCCATTTGTCCTTGCTGAACTTGAGGACCTCCATGCCGTCGATCCGCGGCATAAGGATGTCGAGGAGAACGATGTCGTATTCGGTCTGCTGGAGCTTGTTGATAGCCTCCGTGCCATCGGCGGCGAGGTCGGTCTTGTATGCCTCCGCGGTGAGGAGAGTATTGAGCATATAGCGGAACGCCTCCTCGTCATCAACGACAAGGACACGAACGCTCTCTGGATGGATCATCGGCGCTCCTGAGAGGTATACTGCAAATATATGAACTTCCCGTGAAAAAACAACGACGGGGATTTCGCTGAAGGCGTGCCCTGAAGCAATGGCCTCTCGCCGGGTCACGTGTGCTATTCGACTGATCCATTGAATTTCGCCGGTTTCCTTCGTAAATTTCGTTATCCACTAACCTCGGGTTCTGAACATGCCACGATCCCTTCAGTCCCTCACCATTGACGGGAACTCACTCACGATCGAAGGCGCGTACAGCGCTCTTTCTCCCGCTTGCCGTCTTGCCCTCACCTCCGATGCCAGACGCGCCGTCTCCAGGTCCCGCGCTTTGGTCGACTCATGGCTCGCCCGGGACGAGACCATCTACGGTGTGACCACGGGCTTCGGCGAGTTTAGCAACGTTCGCATATCCCCCGGTAACATCGAGAAGCTGCAGAAGAACCTGATTTTCAGTCATGCGGCGGGGGCGGGGGAGCCGCTCCCCCCGGAGGTCGTCCGGATCATGATGCTCCTCCGCGCGAATGCCCTCGCAAAGGGATACTCCGGAATCCGCCTCGAGACGCTCCAGCATCTCGTTGATATGTTCAATGCAGGGATCCTTCCTGTCATACCTTCGCAGGGATCTGTCGGAGCGAGCGGCGACCTCGTCCAGCTTGCCCATCTTGTCCTTGCAATGATGGGGAGAGGGAAGGTGTGGCACCGCGGCGGGATTGTCGACGCCCGCGCTGCCTTGCGGCGCGAAGGACTCGAGCCCGTAAGGCTCGGGGCGAAGGAGGGACTTGCGCTCATCAACGGAACGCAGATGATGACCGCGTACGGTGTCGTCTCGGTCTACGGGGCGCGCCAGCTTGCCAGGCACGCGGATGTCTCGGCGGGACTCAGCGTCGAGGCGCTGAAGGGAACCGACCGCGCGTTCGACCGGCGCATTCAGCGGCTCCGTCCGTACACCGGCCAGCGATGCTCCGCGGATAACCTCCGGCGTCTCATGCGAAGGAGCGAACTGAGAAAGTCGCACCTTCACGGCGACTCGCGCGTCCAAGACGCGTACTCCCTTCGCTGCATCCCCCAGGTGCACGGCGCTTCGCGGGATGCGATCGACTACGTGTGGAATGTCATCGGCATCGAAATCAACTCCGCGACCGACAATCCCCTGATTTTTCCGCGCGATGGGATCCATCTCGAGGGAGGAAACTTCCACGGGCAGCCGGTAGCGCTTGCGATGGATTTCCTGGCGATCGCACTCTCCGAGCTGGGCAACATCTCCGAGCGAAGGACCGAGCGTCTCGTGAACGGGAGCCTCAGCGGTCTTCCCCGCTTCCTAACACCGGACGGCGGCTTGAACTCGGGCTTCATGGTCGCGCAGTACACCGCGGCCTCGATCGTCTCCGAGAACAAGGTCCTTGCACATCCTGCGAGCGTCGACTCGATCCCGACCTCCGCGAATCAGGAGGACCACAACAGTATGGGATCGATCAGCGCACAGAAGGCGTACCGCGTGCTGAAGAATGTCCAGACGATCATCGCGATTGAACAGATGGTGGCGTGCCAGGGTCTCGACTTTTCGCGAGAGACGGGGGGAGCGCACCCGCTCAAGCTCGGCGAAGGAACGCAGGCGGCGTACGACTGTATCCGCCAACATATCCGGCACCTCGACCGCGACCGGGTGCTGTACGACGACATTCAGGCATCACTCAACCTCCTCACACATGGAGACGTCCTGCGTGCGGTCGAGTCCACGGTCGGCCCTCTTGCTTGAGAGATGAATCGTGACAACGCGCGAAAGGGAAACGAAGGTGAAGATACCCGAAGCGATTCTCAGGGCGGTCCCGAAGGTCCTCCTCCACGATCATCTTGACGGGGGGCTCCGGCCCCTGAGCATCATCGAACTGGCGCACGACCAGGGATACAAGAAGCTTCCCACCGAGGACCCGGGCGAACTGGCCGAGTGGTTCTATCGCGGCGCAACACGGGGAAGTCTTCCCCTCTTCCTTGAAGGGTTTGTCCACACCACGGGCGTCCTGCAGACCGAGGAGGCGATCGAGCGGGTCGCGTACGAGATGATGGAAGACATGAAAGCAGACGGCGTCGTCTACGTCGAGACCCGCTTCGCGCCGGTCTTTCATACGCAGCACGGGCTCCACCCGGAGGAAGTCGTCACGGCGGCGCTCCGCGGGCTCGAGCGCGGGAGGAAAGACTTCGGCGTCGGCTACGGGCTTCTCATTTCCGCTATGCGGAACATGCAGCGTTCTCTGGAGATGGCAGAGTTAGCGGTGGACTTCCGCGACCGGGGCGTCGTCGGCTTCGACCTTGCTGGCGAGGAGGGGGGATATCCGCCGAAGAAGCACGTTGACGCGTTCCAGTTCATCCAGCGCGAGAACTTCAATATCACCATCCACGCGGGAGAGGGTTTCGGGAAGGAATCGATCTGGCAGGCGATCCAGTGGTGCGGCGCGCACCGGATCGGGCATGCGACGCGGCTCGTTGACGACATGGCGGTCGCCGACGGTCATGTCGTGAAGTTCGGAACGCTCGCCCAGTACGTCCTCGACAAGCGGATTCCCTTGGAGATATGCCTCAGCAGCAACGTCCACACAGGCGCCGCGAAGAGCTTCGAAGAACACCCCTTCGGGATCTACTTCCGCGAGAAATTCCGCGTCACGCTCAACACGGACGACCGCCTCATGAGTAATACGACACTCACAAAGGAGCTCAAGATCGGGGCGGATGTGTTCGGCCTCACGTACGACGACATTGAGAAGCTTACAATCAACGCGATGAAGAGCGCCTTCATCCCGCATAATCGACGCATTGAGTTTATCTACAACGTCATCAAACCGGGTTTTGCAAAGATGCGCCGAAGGCTGCCGCGCAAATGACGGCAGACTAAGGACGGTACGAGTCGAGGATTGATCGTATGGAAATCAAAGTTATCCCCGTCGAGAAGCCGGAGGACATGAGCTTCATCCTCGGACAGGCGCACTTCATTAAGACGGTCGAGGACATCTACGAAGCAATCGTGTCGACAAACCCGTCGATGAAGTTCGGCGTCGGGTTCTGCGAGTCGTCGGGACCGGCGCTCGTCCGGTACATCGGGAACGACGAGCGCCTCATCGAGATTGCACGGAAGAACGCTCTCTCTGTCGGGGCCGGGCACTCGTTCTTTGTCTTCATGGAAAACGGCTACCCTATCAACATTCTCAATGCCATCAAGTCGCTCCCCGAGGTCGCCGGCATTTACTGCGCCACAGGGAACCCGGTGGATGTGGTCGTGGCGGAGACAGAGTTGGGAAGAGGCATCCTCGGCGTCGTCGACGGGATGAGGTCGAAAGGGATTGAAGGGGAATCCGACATTGCATTCCGCCGCGATTTCCTGAGGAAGACCGGGTACAAACTATAAGGAGTGATCACATGAAGAGTTCGTTCCTCCGCTGGGTTGTCGGCGTCCTCGTCGTTGCCGTTCTCCTTGCCGTCGTCTGGTTCGTGAGCGAACAGAGGGCCTACCGGACAATTCGCGAGACCGCGCGCGATGAAGTGAAGGGAATGTTCGATTCGCTCGGATCGCGCCAGTTCTTCAAAAGCGTGACGGCCATCGCGCCGTATTCGCCTGCCGTCCGCCAGGGGGACTTTCTGTTTGTGTCGGGGCAGATTGCGCTTGTGCCGGGGACACAGGATCTCCTCCAGGGGAGCATCGAGCAGGAATCGCGCCAGGCGCTGGAGAACCTCGGCAAGGTGCTCCGGAGCGCAGAGTACGATTACCGTGATGTCGTCTCCGCAGCGTTGTTCCTGAAGGATCTCAACGACTATGAGAAAGTGAACGCAATCTATGCGGCCTATTTCCCCGAGGGTGTCTACCCGGCACGAACGGTCCTTGAAGTATCGAGGATGCCGAAGAACGCCCGCATCGAGATCAATGCGATTGCCTACAAGTCCCACCGGTGATGTGAAGGTGCTGCGATGAGCTTCGATCCGAGGAACATTCATGCTCCGAGAGGAACCACTCTGAGTGCAAAGGGGTGGATTCAGGAAGCGGCCCTCCGGATGATCCAGAACAATCTCGACCCTGATGTCGCCGAGCGGCCCGAGGATCTCATCGTCTACGGGGGAGCCGGCAAAGCTGCGAGGAACTGGGAGTGCTACCACGCGATTCTTCGAAGCCTGAGGGAGCTCGAGAACGACGAGACACTCCTCGTCCAGTCCGGCAAGCCTGTCGGCGTGTTCAGGACCTACCCCGACGCTCCCCGCGTCCTCATTGTGAACGCGATGCTCGTCCCGAAGTGGGCGACGTGGGACGAGTTCCGCCGATTGGATGCGCTCGGGCTCACGATGTACGGACAGATGACGGCGGGAAGCTGGATCTACATCGGCACGCAGGGGATACTGCAAGGGACCTACGAGACGTTTGCCGCCGCGGGCGACAGGTACTTCGGCGGAACGCTCGCGGGGAGGTTTCTCCTGACCGCGGGCCTGGGGGGAATGAGCGGTGCGCAGCCGCTCGCGGCGACAATGAACGGCGCAGCGTGTCTTGATGTGGAAGTCGACCGGGGGAGGATTGAGCGACGGTTGAAGAGCGGGTATGTCGATGCGATGAGCGAGAGCCTCGACGATGCCCTCTCGCGGGTCCTTGCAGCGAGAAGGGAGAAGAGGCCGCTTTCGGTCGCGCTCGTCGGCAATGCGGCAGATGTGCTGCCGGAGATCGCTCGAAGAGGGATTGTCCCCGACCTGTTGACGGATCAGACATCGGCGCACGACACGCTGAACGGCTACGTCCCCGCGGGCATACCATATGAGGAAGCCCTCGCGTTGAGGAGGAGCGATCCGGCGAAGTACATCAGGAAGGCGAAGGAATCCATCGTCGTCCACGTGAAGGCAATGCTCGAGCTGAAGCGGAAGGGCGCCGTCACATTCGATTACGGGAACAACATACGGGGCGAAGCATTTGCGAACGGCGTGGAGGACGCGTTTGAGATTCCGGGGTTTGTCCCCGAATACATTCGGCCGCTCTTCTGTGACGGGAAAGGACCGTTCCGCTGGGTGGCGCTGTCGGGCGATCCTGAGGATATATACACGACGGACAGGGCGGTGATCGAGACGTTCCCGAATAACGGGCCGCTGAAGAGGTGGATTGAGAAAGCGCGGGCCAAGGTTCATTTTCAAGGGCTCCCGTCGAGGATCTGCTGGCTTGGCTACGGCGAGCGTGCGAGGATGGGAAAGATCTTCAATGACCTTGTCGCGCGCGGTCAGCTCAAGGCTCCGATCGTGATCGGTCGCGATCATCTTGACTGCGGTTCGGTCGCATCGCCGAACCGCGAGACGGAGAAGATGAAGGACGGGAGCGACGCGATTGCTGACTGGCCCATTCTGAACGCGCTGCTCAACGCGGTCGGCGGGGCGAGCTGGGTGAGTGTGCATCACGGGGGCGGCGTCGGCATCGGTATGAGCATCCATGCCGGGATGGTGGTGGTGGCGGACGGGACGAAGGAGGCAGAGAGGAGGCTTGAGCGGGTGCTGACATATGATCCTGGGATGGGGATTGTCCGTCATGCCGATGCGGGATATGAGAAGGCGCAGGAGAATGCGAGGGAGTGGAGAGTGAAGGTCCCGATGTTGAAATGAGGCTCTTGTCACTAAACTATGGGTTGAGATAGAAGCATCCGGTGAGGTATACTTCTGGTGTTCAGCATTCGTTAAAAAACGAATGACCAGGAGGTACCGCCGGATGCCAGAAGATATTATTACATTGCTGTTGGGAATTCAAGGGTTTCGAGTTCTTAGCCTTGAGCCAGTCGACTTTAAGGGCTCTCGGGCAGTTATCGTCCATCTGGAGCGAGTGGAGAAAAGCTATCGCTGTGGAGAATGCGGCCGGATGGTAACCCAGGGCTATGACAGTTCTTGGCAAGAAGTCCGACATTTAACCTTCTGGCAATATGGTACCATTTTACGGTTTCGGCGGTATCGGGTCAACTGCCCCCACTGTGGCATCAGGACCGAGGCCCTGGGGTTTGTCGAAGTCCGCGGTCCCCGGGTGACCACAGCCTTGTCCCGTCTTATCTACGAGCTGTGCAAGGTCACCACGGTCAAGGCGGTGGCGATGTTCTTCGCACTTGCATCGGCAGACGGTCAAGAGAATCGACAAGCAAGCCCTGGCGACGGTGCAGGCAGAGCGGCCCTTGGACGGCATCACGGTGCTTGGCGCCGATGAAATCAGCGTGCGCCAGGGCCATCCTACTGGTCCTTGTTCAGCGCTCTGGAAGGCCTGCCCGCCGCAGGCAGGGCCGCGAGGCCCCGAAATGCTCACGTTGGTCGAAGGACGTTCTGAGAAGAAGCTCAAAAGGTTCTGGCGATGGTTAAAGAAAGGATCGGGCCGCGAGAGATCACCCATGCCGTCATCGATATGTGCTGCGCCTAAAGAGAAAAGCTTTCGCGCCCACTGCCCGAAGGACCTGAAGATTATCTACGACAAGTTCCACATTCTACGGCCATCTCAAAGGCGCGCTCAACGAGGTCCGCAAACACGTCCTCCGCAACGCCCTGGGCCGGTTCAGAAAGACCCTCTCGGGCAAGAAATTCGTGCTGCTCTCCGCGCCGCGCCCGCGTCCCGGGCAAGGCCTGCGAGGCATTAAACGACATCCTCAGTGCCTGCCCCATGCTTTACAAAGCCCATCTGCTCAAGGAATCCTTTTTTCGGTTGTGGGACTACACCTACCAGGCCTGCCCGTCGCAGGCAGGGCTGCGCGCTCAGGTTCTCTCGATGACTGGAAGGCGAGAGCTCAAGTGGAGCCGGCTGAAGCCCTATCGCCGTTTCGTGCGGATGGTGGAGAAGCATCTCGATGGGATTCTCTCCCCACTGCGAGTGAGAAGATTTCCTTGGGGTACATCG
>PEWR01000035.1:12819-13350 GCA_002779395.1 Ignavibacteriales bacterium CG07_land_8_20_14_0_80_59_12 | reverse complement strand
CGGTAAGCGGACCGCTGACGATGTGTGTCTTTCTCCAGACGGTCTCCGATGCGAGCGTCCACGGCACGCGGATGCCGAAGAAGAAGTTCCGGGGAAGCTTGGGGAGGTAGTTGCCCAGGAAGATGAAGAAGAATCCGAATCCCACTGCGAGTGCTGAGGTCGGCAGATGCCCCGTTCGTCCCGCGATGATTGTCAGGACGAACAAGAAGAGAAGCAGGACAAGGACAAAATCGCGGAGGATGAGGAAGACGCCGTAGCGGGGCTGGATTCTCTTCCAGAACGGGTCGATGAGTGGAACGAACGTCAGGAGCAGGTACAAGCCGATTATGGTCGCAGCCATGAGAGGGACGAAGGTTCCCTTCGGGGAGAAACTGTCGGGCTGTCCGCTGAAACCAAAATGCGAAGGGACGAGATCCGGCAGGCTGCTATAGGAATACGCGGCGATTGCAGCAAACACAACGATGATGCAGAGCGGGAGGATTTCCCGTTTGAGACTCCATTTCATCGGGTGACCTTTCTCTTCGTGAATCC
>PEWR01000035.1:0-12778 GCA_002779395.1 Ignavibacteriales bacterium CG07_land_8_20_14_0_80_59_12 | reverse complement strand
GCGAGTACCGGATGAATTGGCCCTCCCGCTGCGCATCCACGAGGCCCGCCCTCTTGAGGATGTCAAGGTGGTGGGAAAGGGTGGGCTGGGAGACCTCGATCCTCGCAAGGAGCTCCGAGGGAGTCATGTCCCGCTGCCTCAGGAGCTGAAGGATGTTCCGCCGAGTAGGGTCTGCGAGTGCCCGGAAAAGGTCGTTCATAGATATATGAATAATTGTAGATATATACATACATAATATAACAGCTTGAAAGGAGTTTGTCAAGTAGCGGGAGGAAAAATGTGCGTGTCCCCGGGCGGATCCGTGAGAGGGGCTACAGTTTTTTCAGCGCCTGGTCGAAGTCCTCCTTCAGGTCCTCGACGTCCTCGACGCCGACCGAGATGCGGAGCATTCCCGGGCCCACACCGTGGCGATCCAGCTCCTTCTTCGACATGTTGACATGTGATGTGATCACCGGGATGCTGACGAGTGTGTCAACCCCTCCGAGACTTGTCGCGTTCACGGCAATGTGGAGCGAATCGGCGACCCGGATCGCACCTTTGAGGCCGCCCGGGACTTCGATCGTGATCATCCCACCGAACCCCCTCATCTGTTCCCTCGCGATTGCGTGGTCAGGGTGCGAAGGGAGTCCGGGGTAAAGGACGCGCTTCACCTTAGGAAGTCCCTCAAGGTAGCGTGCAAGCTCGATTGCGCTCTCGTTCTGGCACCGGATGCGAAGGTGCAGCGTCTTCAGGCTCCGATGGAGGAGGAATGAGGCAAAAGGATCGGGCGTCCCGCCGAGAAGCTTCGCATACGCGCGGATTCCGGAGAGGAGGTGTGCGGGGCCGGTGACGACGCCGGCGAGCACGTCGTGGTGTCCCCCGAGGTATTTCGTTGCACTTTCGACAACGACATCGACGCCGAGCGCGAACGGGTCCTGGTTGAGGATCGTTGCGAACGTGTTGTCGATGATGATAACGATTCGCGTCCGGAGTCTTTTCTCTGCGGCACGGACCTGGTCCACGAGCTTCGCGATCGGAACGAGCGAGAGGGTCGGATTGGTCGGCGTCTCGAAGTAGACGATCCTTGTCCTCTTCGTGATAAGCCGCCCAAGCGACTCGAGCCTCCGACGGTTGAAGTAGGAGACGTTCACACCGTGGTGCGGAAGGATGTCCCTGAAGAAACGGTACGTCCCTCCGTACAGCGAAGGCCCGCTTACGATCTCGCTTCCCTGCGGCGCGAGCGAGAGAACGGTCGTGGTGATTGCTGCCATCCCCGATGAGAAGACCTGGGCCGACTCAACGTTCGAGAGTGCGGCGAGAACCTCCTCGAGCTTGTGTGTCGTCGGGTTGCTGTACCGGGAGTAGAGATAGACGCTCTCGTCCCCTTCGGCGTAGCGCACCACTTCGGATGAGTTTGCGAAGCGGTACGTCACCGACTGGACGACCGGCTCGACGACCGGCGCGTCAAATGCACCGAATGTCCTGCCGTGCAACGCGCGCGTGGCCGCTCGAGGTGCAAACTGTTTCCGTGGCATGGAGAGAATCCTCCCTCTTTTGTGAGCAATTGGAGTCGGTGTCCGGTCGGCGGCTCTGGGCTCATGGTTCGGATCCAACTCCGTCGTCCACCGGCCGGCGGGGCTTCACAAGAAGCACTTCCTCCCGGTCGACGACAACCTGTCCCGCGGGCGAACCCTTTTTCTTATGAACGTACTTCCTCTCGGTGACGATCACCGGCGCGAGCGATGATGTCTTCGCCTTACTGTAGTACGCCGCGATCTGAGCTGCCTCTCGCAGCGCTTCCTTCGGCGGCTTCTCCCCCTTCCGTTTCACCTTCAGCACGACATGCGAGCCGCTCACGCCGCGCGCGTGGAGCCAGTAGTCATGTGGTTTTGCAGCCTTCGTTGTAAGTTCGTCGTTGTCCTTCGAGCTCTTGCCGACGAGGACCTCGTAATTCCCCGTGACCACGAAACGCCGGTAGGGAAGGCCCGGCTCGCCGGACCGCTGTGCGGTCCGCGCGGTCACGAGCGGCCTGGTCTCGTGCTGATACTCCTTCAGCCCGCCGGCATCATTCACCGCTGAAAGCTTTTCGAGCGCTTCCCGCACCTTGTCAAACAACGCGCGGAGACACGGAAGCCGCTCTGCCTGCTCGCGGCGTCTTACCCGGGCGCTCCGTGCTTTCTCGAACCAGCGGTCGGCGTTCTGCGCGGCGGTGAGGTTCGGTTCGAGTGGAATCGTGACGGACGCGGGGGGCTCATCCGGGGAAGAGAAATCGTCAGTCAGTGTGACGGAAACGGCGTGGAGAGGGATCTCCGGCAGATGCGCCTTCAGGAGCACCCCATACTTCTCATATTCCCGGGCGCGTGAGCTTTGAGCGAGCTCCTCTGAGACCTTTTCGATCGTGGAGGCCAGACGCAGCTCTTCACTCTTGAGGCGTGATCCAATCTGCCGCCGGCTTGATTCGAAATCAGCGGCCCCGCGGGATCTCGTAACGAAGAAACGGACGGCAGCGTTGACAGTATCAAACTCACGGGCTTCACAATGCGCGAACTGCGAAAGGGGAATGATCGAGAAGCGAACAGGGACGCCTTTCTCCAGATAGACGCGCGGCTGCGGGGACTCAAGCTCGTTGGCTATGTCTGCCGCGGAGCGCGCGACAATCTTCCATTCGTCCGGCAAGAGATCGCGGCAGTGCCGTGTTCCATCGACGCCGGAGCGGAAGATGACCTCCCGGATGAGGAGGTTGCCGAGATGCCCGAACTGATTCTTGAGGGCTTGCACGAGCGTGAATGTCGTTTGCCTGGCCGGTTCTGCAAACTGCTCGGGCGAGAGTTCGGTCCGGCTTTTCTCCTCGCGGATGGGAAGAAGCTCCCCCTGCACCGACCTCGGCTTCTTGAACGCTTCGGCGACAATGCCGCTTCCATCCCGCCTCACGACATTCGCCTGTGCACCGAGCAAAGCAACGGCGATGTCCTCCCCATTGGGAAATTTCACGAGTATGACACGATCCGAGGGATGGAGGGCAGCGTCAGCGATGGGGGTGCCGAAGAGGGAATGAAAGAATCGCACGGAGTTCCTTCGCGGATGAGGAACCTCCTCCCTCAGGTAGATGGCATTCGAGTTCGGGGTACAGGAAACGCAGAGGCTCTTTCTGCGGCCGGATTCTTCGAAGCTGAGCACGAGTTCGTCAAAGTGCGACGAGAAGGCGTCGATCAGAATACCCCCAATGAGATCGGGAGCGATCTCCCGGACAAGAAGCTCGAGGGTTCTCCTGTGAGTCTGCATACAAGAAATATAGGAAAATGAGAGATAAAATGGATTGAGCGAAGCTGGAACGGCGGCAGAGCGAATCGCGTTGTTCCTGCATGAGCCTCCTTGCCCATGAACGCCGGCTCTCTGCGGATCTCCCGGAGGAGAGTGCGGACGGGCATGAGGAGCCGCCGTTGACTCATGTTTGAACGTAGCTTTTGGTTTCCTGATTCAGCCGACGTTCATGTGTGAGTTTTGTGTTTTCTCACACAAAATGCTACATTCCCTCATCTCGTCGTGACCGCTTCCTTTTGAAAGGGTTCAGCTATGAAACCTATCCTCTCCGAAAAGATCGAGCAGACTTTCGAAATCCTCCGCGAAAAGAATATCGACGCATGGCTCATCTTTGTCCGTGAGAGCGACACAATCAAAGACCCGTCCATCGACATCGTCATCGACACCTCCGTCACGTGGCAGACGGCGTTTGTCTTCACAGCATCCGGCGGGGCTATCGCAATCGCCGGGAGTCTCGATGTCGCGAACTTGAAGACGAAGGGCATTTTCACCGAGGTGACGGGCTATGTTCAGTCCGTCCGTGAACCGCTCCTCCAGTGTCTGACGAGGCTCAACCCCGGAAAGATCGCGGTCAACTTCTCCGTCAACAGCGTTCTTGCAGACGGCCTGACGCACGGGATGTACCTTCAGCTCATCGACATCCTCAAGGAAACTCCCTTCGTGCACCGGCTTGTTTCTTCAGAGGACATCATCGCGGCGCTTCGAGGGAGGAAATCGTCATCGGAGCTTAAGCTCATGAAGCGCGCGATTGCGGAAACGTTGATGCTCATCGACGGCGTGACGCGATTCATCAGACCCGGGAAGACGGAGTTCGATGTTGCCGACTTCCTGAAGCGGCAAATGGAGAAGCTCGGCGTGGGGCCGGCGTGGGACCCCGAGTACTGTCCCTCAGTCTTCACCGGACCGGAGTCGGCTGGAGCGCATGCGGGGCCGACGAACCGGAAGATCGCACCGGGCCATATCGTCAACATTGACTTCGGCATTAAGCTCGAAGGATACGCCTCTGACCTTCAACGCACCTGGTATGTCCTCCGCAGGGGCGAGGCCCGCCCGCCTGGGGAGGTCACGCGCGGCTTCAACGTGATCCGCGACTCAATCAAGAAGGCCGCCGCGTTCCTGAAGCCCGGTGCCCCAGGGCACGAAGTCGATGCAGTTGCACGAGAGTACATTGTCTCACACGGCTACAGCGAGTACCCGCACGCGCTCGGGCACCAGATCGGAAGAATCGCGCATGACGGGGGAGGTCTCCTCGCACCGAAGTGGGAGAGGTACGGCAATCTTCCCTTCATGCCCGTCGAGGCGGGACAGGTATACACTCTCGAGCCCCGGTTGACCGTTGAAGGGTTCGGCGTCGCGACGATCGAGGAGGAGGTCGTGGTGACCGGTGAAGGATGCAGGTTTCTCTCACGGCCGCAGACGAAACTGTGGATCGTGAAGTCATAATGCACCGACACGTGCGCGGCGTTTCCCTCTGTATCAGCTGTAGGACAGAATTCGGACCAGAACTACTATTGGAAGGAGAAAGCTATGGCTGATTCGCCGCATCCTCACTCTACGGAAGGACCGGCGGAAGCGGCATCTCCCGGACGGCATGGCATGACGCGCCGCAGAGCCCTTGGAGCAATCACCATCGTATCGGGAGCCGTCATCGCGATTGTCGTTGGGATACAGTCTTTGCGCTACCTCATCTCACCTATCTTCGGGGTCCCGGGGAAGAAACGATGGCAGACCGTCGGATCCGTCGCTGGCATGAAACCCGGCGAGGTGCGGAAACTCTCGTTCGTGATGGACCAGTCGGCCGCCTACATGACTGAAAAGGTGAACAGGTACGTGTGGGTCATCAACGATGCACCCGAGGGTTCGTCGAAACTCGACCTCGTCGTTTACTCTCCCATCTGTCCGCACGCCGGCTGCTACTACAACTACAACGAGGGAAAGAACCAGTTCCACTGTCCGTGCCACCAGAGCTCATTTGCCGTCGAGGGGGTCGTGATAGGCGGTCCAGCACCGCGTCCGCTTGACCAGCTTCCGTATATGGTCGACGACCAGGGAAGCCTCAGCGTAGAGTGGAAAGTCTTTCAGGCTGGCGAGCCAAAGCAGATTCTGATTTCCTATTGATGGGGAGGTTGGAATGAAGCTTCTTGAATGGATCGACAACCGCACTGGGTTTGGAACGGCGGTGAAAGACTACCGGGAGGGGCTCAATGGCGCTACGTGTTCGGCAGCGCGGTTCTCTTCGCCTTCATCCTGCAAGCCGTGACCGGCGTGTTCCTCGCCTTCTACTACACCCCGTCGCTTGCGACGGCGTACGAGAGTGTCAGATACATTATGGAGGATCTGAACGGAGGGAAATACATCAGGGGACTTCACTACTGGGGTGCAAGCTTCATGGTGGTCCTCGTCTTCGTCCACATGGTGCAGACGTTCATATGGGGGGCGTACCGCAAGCCGCGCGAAGCAATGTGGCTTGTCGGCTCGCTCCTCCTCCTCTTTGTCCTCGGGATGGCGTTCACCGGGTACCTTCTCCCGTGGGACAACGCGGCATACTGGGGGACGCAGGTGGGGACAAACATCATGGGGACTGTGCCGTTTGTCGGCGACTTCATCATGAGGTTCCTGCGTGGCGGAGCGGATCTCGGTCCGCTTACACTCACCCGGTTCTACTCAATCCATGTCTTCATTATTCCGGGCGCTCTCATACTCTTCATCCTGCTTCACCTCATCCTCTTTCGCCGGAACGGCGTCACAACCCTTGCGAGCGACCTGCAGAAACCAACGCAACCGTTTTGGCCGAACCAGTTCGCACGCGACGCGACCTTCTCGCTCCTCCTTTTCATCGTCATCTCGCTCCTGGCCGTCGTCTCACCGGCGGAGCTTGGGGAAAAGGCTGACCCGACGGACGTTTCATACCTTCCGCGCCCGGCCTGGTACTTCCTCTTTCTTTTCGAGCTTCTGAAATTCTTCCCGGGGCGGTGGGAGATCCTCGCAAGCGTGGGTATCCCGCTTGTGGCGGTCATCGTTCTCTGGTCGCTCCCCTTCGTCGACCGCTCGACGCTCCGGACCCTCGCCTCCCGGAGAGGGGCGATCGGGTTTAGCGGGCTCGTCCTTCTGGCGTGGGTCGGATTCACGTACGCGGCAAACCTGCCAGCCGGTCCCGGGGTGATAGCGGCGGGGCCGGTGGCGGTCGACGAGGCATCGGCGCGGCGCGGGATGGAGATGGTCTCGAGCAGGAAGGTGGACTGCCTGGAGTGTCATACCATCAACGGTGCAGGCGGAAGCGTCGGCCCGAATCTCAGTGCGTTCGGCAAGCAGAACAAGTCAGTCGTGTACCTCGAATCCTACATCGCTGATCCGGCGAAGTACAGGAACGACATCATGCCTGCGTACGGTGGGTCGCTGAAACCGGAGGAGACCCACGACCTCGCAGAGTACGCTGCTTCTCTCGGTGTGGTGACTCTCGCCCCCCAAGTGTCGTCCCCGATCTCGGCGGCATCGGTTCACGCCAGCGCCGAATTCGGACGTGAGCTCATTGTCGACAGGAAAGTCGCCTGCCTCCGGTGCCATGTCATCAACGGACAGGGGAAGGCAGGCGGTATTGATCTCTCCAACTATGGTGCGAAGGAACGCCCGGCGCAGCAGGTTGTAGAATACCTGAAGAATCCTGGAAAGTTCAGTCATCCCGTCATGCCGCAGTTCCAGAAGCTGCCCGACGTTGAGCTCGAGAGTCTCGCCGCGTATCTGGTCTCGCTGAAAACCGCACCTTCGAAGAAACCAAACCCGGAGCTGGGCAAGGAGCTCCTGATGTCGAAGAAGATTCCGTGTCTCAGTTGTCACACCATAAGCGGGAATGGGGGACAGATTGGCGGCGACCTGAGTGGGATCGGGAGTGAAGGGCACGACAGGAAGTTCTTCGAACAATACCTGAGGAATCCGAAGGCATTCGGGAACAGCATTATGCCGCCGTTCGCCTCATTACCCCCCGACACACTCAATGCGGTGATCGACTACCTCATGACGCTCAAGAAGTAATAGCGCCGGGGCTGCGAAAGCCTGGATCTTGTCGGAAGGGGGTCCGCCGGAAGCGGGACCCCATTTGTGTCAATAGTGGGTCGCGTCGAGGACGGTCCGTACCTTCGCGGCGAGCTCCTGTGCCTGGTACGGTTTCTGGAGGAATCCAAGCACGCCGCTCTTGAGAATCTCCTGGGCTCGATCGTTCTGACTGTACCCGGTCGAGAGAAGCGCTTTCACCTTCGGGTTCGCCTCCTTGAGCTTCAGGAAGGTTTCCCGCCCGCCGAGTTTCGGCATGACCATGTCAAGAATGACAAGTGCGATCTCGTCCTTGTGCTTCCGGTACATCGCGACTGCCTCCTCGCCGTCGGCTGCCAGAAGGACACGGTATCCGTACGTCTGGAGCACGTCCTTCACGAGGTCGCGGATGAGCTCTTCGTCGTCAACGACGAGGATGAGTTCGAACCCGCGGCTTCCCGCGGCGGCTTTCTCCTCCTTGGTCGTCGTCTGTTCGGCGACCTCGCCTGCAGGGAAGTAGATTCGGAAGGCCGTTCCTTTGCTGACTTCGCTGTACACACGGATGAACCCGCCGTGGTTCTTCACGATGCCGTAGACGGTTGCGAGCCCAAGCCCCGTTCCCTTCCCCTTCTCCTTCGTCGTGAAGAACGGATCGAAGATCTTCCGCAGCGTTTTCTGATCCATCCCCTGGCCAATGTCACTGATGGAGAGACGGACGTAGAGACCTTCGTGCGCCTCCACGTGGAGCCTCACGAAATCTTCCGTGACGAAGAACGGCTCGGTCTCGATGAGGAGCTTCCCGCCGGACAGCATCGCATCCCTTGCGTTCACGCAAAGGTTCATGATGACCTGCTGGAGCTGCGCGGCATCGGCTTCGATGGCCGGGAGGGCGGCATCGAGGCGGCTCTCGATCTCGATCGACCGATCAAATGAGTGACTCACGATCTCAAGTGTCTCCCCGACGATCGCATTCAGGTTCACCGGCTTCACATCGTACTTCCCGCCTCGTGCGAAGGCGAGGAGCTGAGACGTAAGCTCGGCAGCGCGCGTTGCGCTCCGCTCGATGGTGTCGACGTAGCGGTAGATCGAGTCCTTCGGCGGAAGCACCGTCTTCATGAATGAGGCGTAGCCGAGGATGCCGCCAAGGAGGTTGTTGAAATCATGGGCGACCCCACTCGCGAGGAGGCCTATCGACTCCATCTTCTGTGCCTGCATGAGCTGGTTCTCAAGGTCGATCTGCAGCGTGACATCGCGCCCCGCATCGACGAAATGCGTGATCGATCCTGAGGCGTCGAAAACGGGAGCGATGACCTTGTCCTCGCAGTACAGCGATCCGTCCTTGCGGCGGTTCTGGAGCCGTCCCCTCCATGTCTTCCCCGCCGTGATGGTGCCCCAAAGGTTCCGGTAGAACTCCCTGTCATGCGCTCCGCTCTCGACGATGTTGAGCGTCTTCCCGAGTGCCTCGGACTTCTCATACCCTGTCACCTGGGTGAAACCGAGGTTCACGTACTGGATGATCCCGTCGCGGTCGGTGATGACAACAGACTCGCTCAGCTGGTCGAAGGCGGAGAGGAATTTCTGCTGCTGATCCTCTGACTGTCGGCGCGCTTCCGCCTCTCTCTCCCTCGCGATCACCGTCGATATGACCTGCGCGATGGATCGGAGGAGCTGTACTTCGTCACCCTCCCACCGGCGCGCCCTCTGTCTGTCGGCGAACTGGATGAGTCCCCAGAATTGCTGGTTGACGAGAAGAGGGAAGGCGAGAACGGCGCCGAGCCCGCGCTCGGCGAGGAGTCCCCGGAGGTCCTCCGGAACATGGGCTTCGTCCCTGAGAGCAGCGAACGGTTCACCGTTCCTGACCTGGTCCATGACCATGCGTACCGCGCTCTCGCAGCCACACGGTTCCCTGTCTCCGCTGATGGACGCCGAGGTCCACGTGTAGAAGCATCGTCCCTCCGAGCCTTCCTGGGCGCGGGCGATGCAGGCGTAATCCACTCCGGCCCTCGCACCGATAGCCTGGAGAGATCTCTCCAGGAACGTGTCGAGCCCCTTCTCTTCCAGGGCGGCTACCAGGATATCGTTCAATCCCTGTGTCAGTCTCTGGTGAATCTCCGCATGCCGTTGGAGATCGACCAGCTCCGTGATATCGAAGAGCGCCCCGCGGATGAGCTGTGTCCCATCCTCTGGATTCGTGACATACTCGGCATTTTCGAGGACGTGGACGGTGGCCCCGTCCTTTCTCTTCACCTCCTGAACGAGATGCCGGATTTCACCGTCGCGATCGAGCTTTTTGAGAAATTCCTCCCGACCCTCAGGTTTGCCATAGAACGTCTCTGCGGAGAGGGTTTTCACCTCGGCGGCGCTCTCACAGCCGAGTATGTGCGCAAACGACTCATTCGCCTGGAGAATCTGTCCGTCGAGCGTGCTCACGTAAAGTCCGGCGGGATTCGTCTCGAAGAGGCCGCGGTACCGGCGCTCCGATTCTTCGAGCCGGAGGCGCGCGAGCTGCTGTTCCGTGACGTTCTCGACGAAGCCCTGATAGCTTATGACTCGCCCCGCGGTGTCATGCACAGTGCGGCCGTAGAGCCGCGCGAAAATCACGGTGCCGTCCCTCTGCTTAAGATGTGCCCGGATGCCCCTTGCATCTTCGCTTTCGACCGCCTGCTTGAACAGCTCCCACTCCCCCGGGTCGAGGCACACATCCTGAGGGATGTCAAGCTTCAACATTTCCTCGCCGGAGGAATGCCCAAGCATCGACACGAGAGCGGGGTTGACGGAAAGGAACCGTCCGTCGGGAGTCGACTCGTAGATCCCGACAACTGCGTGGCGGACGAGATCCTCGTACTTGTTCTCTGTCTCCCGTATGACATCGAGCTGGTGGGTGAGCTCGGACTTTAGGAACTGAGACCATCCGTAGTAAATGACGATGATGATTGTCGTGAGGGCGAAGAGGATAAGAAGGAGGACCCCGAGGACGACGAGCTGCCGTGTGAAGACCGAGTTGTAGCGGGAGAGGACGTCGCCGCCACGGACGGGGATGATGATCGCCCCCCAGAGCTTTCCCGCGATCTGAACCGGGACGGCCACGATGAACCTCGGTGCGAAATCGAGACGATCCCTTCGGACCGGGATGAACTGCGTCGTGGTAGTGTGTGCCAGCAGGGGGAGAACGGTGCGCAGCGAGTCGGGGTTCTCCGATTCACCGAACACAGAACGGAGAAACACGTCCGCTCTTGATCCGACCTCCGTGCTGTCGCTTGAGGCGATGAGCTGGCCGCGCTCATTGATGGCGGCAAGGGGGTTCGGCGAGAAGTAGCGCGCGTTCTTGAAGGCCGTCTGGGAAAAACCGTCTGGCTGGAGGAGGACTGCGACGGAACCGGCGAACGATGCCGGGGAGCCGCCCCCGGGGGGCGTCCTGAAAACGGGGACGTGAATCACGATAGCACGGTATCCCTGGACTGCCTGGAAGGGATCGCTCATGACGGTATCGCGTTCCGCGAGGAGACGCTGGATATGTGACTGCTGTTTCAGGTCTTTCCCAAGCGCGCTCTTGTCGTCCGGGTAGGTGTATCTCAGGATTCCGTTCTCATCGACACGCGAGAATCCTGTCGCGAGGCGATGCCATCGTATCATCGCTTCATCGAAGAGGACACGGAGCGAGTCACGCCGCATCTCCTGCACGCTCCTTCGTGAAGCGAGCTGGCCTAAGTCGCTGATGATCGCCTCAACGAGCGACTGGAAATTGGCGGATACACTCTCCGCGAGCCGTTGCTGCTCCCCGAGGTAGATATCCTGGATGCTCCGCCTGTTCGCAGTGACGTTCTCGAAAAACATAACCCCGCCGATTCCGAGGAGGAGGACCGAGAGGGCGATGAAGACGAGGAACCGCTTCCAGAGGAGGTGCTCGTAGCGGGAGACCGGCGTGTCGGGGAGGCTCTTTGCGATCTCTGGATACCTGTGTTTCAGGAACTCTGCCGTCGCGCGGAAATAGAGGACCGCCGCCAGCGCGGATGGAATTGAAAGAAAGAAACGGATGAGCGTGTGCCCTTCCGCGTACATCTCCGAACCCAAGAGTGCCGTCATCGCTACCGGGGCGACAATGACAAGAGCAGCGCCGGCGAAGGGAAAGTATGCTGAAAGCGCACGGTGCGGAGACGTGTTTCGGCGGATGAACAGCCCGGTCCCGATATAGAGTGAGAGAAGAAGAGATGCTTCGGCATTGTAGAGAAGCACCTCGACCGTCCCGGCAGCCGACTCACGATGGAGGAGGGAAGAGGCAAGCGTGAGAACAGCAGCCGCCGCGACGAACCCGAGGAGCCATGGGCGGAGGTTGACCCTGACGAACTTCGTCTCGGCGTCGGCCTTCATTCCCCCGCCAACAATAAGCACAATCCCGAAGAGAGAAGCGACCCTGAGTGCAATGCGAAATGGCAGATCGAATTGGCCGGGGTTGAGGAGGAACCACGCGCTGAAGAGGAATGACAGCGAGAAAATGGCGGCGCCGCTGAGGATCCGTCCCCTCCCCGTGCTCCGACCCCGGCGGAGGCTGACAAAGTGGCTGAAGACGAAGAGCCCGATGACAGGAGCGGCCCATCCAAAGTAGTCGAATAGAGAACTCAAGACTGCAAACGTGGTCATCGAAACCCCTCGGGGTTATGTCTGCATGAGCACAACGGCTGACGCGACCGGTCCAAACAGACGTGCTGGTGCGCGGTCATAGACCGTGGACATGGCCCGGCACGCTCAGCGTTTCACAGCTGCGGGATGGTGCCGCCACAGGCGATAAAACCGCCATGGCATCCCCCCATGCCCGGGCCTCGCTCTGAGCCATGCGCGTCATCCCGTTTCCCTCTAGATGCCAATTTACTCATAAACTTCTTCAGTGGCAATTAAACCGCAGCGCCTGGCGGCGGAAATCGGATTGGGGCAACTGCCTTGTATCTCGAAAGGTGATGGAGTATATTTTCAGCGATTTGCGAGTGCTGTTCCCATGAACTTCCTGCCCGCCTGCGCGACCGCGCAGCTTGTATCCCGCGCGGTGGCACAGGCGCAAACGAACCTGCTGCGCTCACATCGTCGAGGAGGCCCCGTTGCTGACTATCGCCGTCGTATTCGGCACGCGTCCAGATACGATCAAGCTCGCACCAGTTATCAAAGCCCTCCAAGGATGTCCGAAGGAGTTCAGGGTTGTCTCCATCGCGACGGCGCAGCACAGGCACATGCTCGACCAGGTGCTGAACGTCTTCGGCGTTGAACCCGACTTCGACCTCGACATCATGCTTCCGCAGCAGTCGCTCGAGCAGATCACGGCGCGCGGTGTGGAGCGGCTCGGAGAAGTGTTCGGGAAAGTCAAACCCGATGCGGTCCTCGTCCAGGGGGACACGACGACGACGTTTCTTGGGAGTCTCGTCGCATTCTACCACCGTGTCCCCGTCGGACACGTGGAGGCCGG
>PEWR01000030.1 GCA_002779395.1 Ignavibacteriales bacterium CG07_land_8_20_14_0_80_59_12 | reverse complement strand
AAGTCTCATGCTGTCCTCCTGTGAGTTAATGGATGTGGGTTGGTTGAGTCCTGAGCTGGCTCTCCGACGCCTCCCCGGGTCCCCCATGGAGGATCGCCCTGAGCAGGAACCGGATATCCCAGACGAGAACAAGCAGCAGGAAAAAGAGAGCAGGAAAAACGAGCTGGTTGAATGCGGCGGCTTCGCCGAATCTCCCATGGAGCGCCATTGAGATCGCCCTCGTCATGCCGCACCCGAGGCAATGCACGCCGAAGACCGCCTGGAAGAGGCACACCGTTGGCCCCTGTTCCACCCGTTCCGGCGGGAGGAGCGAGAGAAGAAGGAGGTAAACGGCGACCAAGAGTACGGTCGCGGCATGCAGCCATGTGTGTGTGGCGCGGCTCGTCAGATTACTCCTTCAGCGGAATTCCTTTGGCGTCGGTGCTGATCCTCCCGGTGAGGATGAGAATGCCGTCAACGATTCCCCAGATCCAGGAGGCCAGTGATGTGATACCGCAGGTAACGATCCCGAGGAGGCCGAGGACGAGCTGGGCCACTGCGATGCTGGTGTAGCCAAGGTAGAACCGGTGGATGCCGAGCCACCCAAGGAAGATGCCGAGAAGACCGGCTGCGAGCTTTGACTTCTGTTCAGCTGGATTCACGGCGGTGGCAAGCCGGACACCGCACTTGGTGCACATCTCCGCCGCGGGATTTGTCTCTGCGCCGCAGTTCTGGCAAAACTTCTTCCCGCTCCTTGGTGGCACTCCGCACGACACGCACATCACAGCCTGCTCGGCCACTTCCTTACCGCAGTTCCTGCAATACATGCTAGACCTCCTGCTGTTGGAGAGGGTCGTCGGAGAGGGGGTCGAGAAATGTGTGGTCAAAATCCCCGGTCCGATCGAACGCGCGCTGACGGCATGCCCCGGAAAACGGGCGAGGATTGGGAAGCCTCGGAAATATTACACAAATCGCGTCTCATTGTCAAGTTCGTTTGGCATGCCGGCAAGGAAGAGCCCGGCCGCAGCGACGTCGTCGCGGCTGCCGATGAAGATGGGTATCCGCTGGTGGAGCCTCCTTTTGGCCTGCTTCGTGTTCAGGAATCGCCGTCGCGGCGGTCACGAAGTCCGTCGCGTCCAATCGGGGGCGCCGCTTTTCCCCGCCGCTCCTTGTACTGCAGGTCGTAGAGCTTCCTGTAGATCCCGTTGAGGGCGAGGAGCTCCTGGTGCGTTCCCATCTCGCGGATCTCGCCCTTGTGGAGGACGATGATCCGGTCCACATGCTGGATCGTCGAGAGACGGTGAGCCACGACGATGGAGGTCCTCCCTTGAAGGAGGGTTTCTATTGCACACTGGATGCGAAGCTCCGTCTCCGTGTCGACGCTCGATGTCGCCTCGTCGAGGATGAGAATTGACGGGTTGTGTGCGAGGGCCCGCGCGAACGAGACGAGCTGTTTCTGCCCGGTCGAGAGGGATGAGCCGCGCTCGCCGACCGGCTGGGTGTACCCTCTCTCGAGCGAGGCGATGAACTCATGGACTCCGACCATCTCGGACGCCCGGCGGATGCGCGACTCGTCGATCCCTCCGTCGCCGAGCGAGATGTTGAACCCGATGTCACCGGAAAAGAGGAAGACGTCCTGCATGACGACAGCGATGTTCTTCCGCAGGGACTCCTGGCTGATGCTCCTGATCTCCGTCCCGTCGACGAAGATCTCTCCGCGCTGGATGTCGTAAAAGCGCTCGAGAAGGTTGACGATCGACGACTTTCCCGCGCCCGTGTGCCCGACGAGCGCGACCGACTCGCCTGGCTCAATGGTGAACGACACGTTCTTGAGGACCCACTCGTCGTCACCGTAGGCGAACCAGACGTTCCTGAACTCCACGCGGCCGCGCGGCTTCGCGACCTCGATCGCGTTCCTCCCGTCCACGACGGCAGGAGGCGTATCGAGGAGCTTGAAGACGCGCTCCGATGATGCCATGGCGGTCTGCATGATGTTGTACTTGTCCGAGAGGTCGCGAATGGGGCGGAAGAACATCTCCGTGTATTGGAGGAAGGAGATCAGAACACCCACCGTGATGGCTCCTTCGAGCGCCCGGCCGCCGCCGTACCAGATGATGAGTCCGGCAGCGATGGCGCTGATGAGGTCCACGCTCGGGTAGAAGACCGCGTAGTAGAAGACCGAGCTGATGTTTGCGTCGCGGTGCGCGGCGTTGACGTCCTCGAACGAATCGAAAACCTTCTTCTCCTGCGTGAAGAGCTGCACGACCGGCATGCCGGTGATGTGCTCCTGCATGAAGGCATTGATCCGCGCGATCAGGATGCGGATTTGCCGGTAGCTTTCACGCACTTTCTGCCGGAAGAGGAAGGTGGCGTAGAAGAGGAATGGGACAACGCTCAACGTCACGAGCGTGAGAGGGAGGTTGATGATCCCCATGAAGGTGAGGATCCAGATGATCGTGAAGATGTCGGTGAATACCATCACGATGCCCGAGGAGAAGAGATCGTTGAGCGCCTCGATATCGTTCGTCACCCGGGTGACGAGGCGCCCCACCGGGTTCCGGTCAAAGAACCGGAGCGAGAGGCGGTGGATGTGTTCGAACACCTGCATCCTCATGTCGAGGATGACTCTTTGGCCGATCCACTGTGTGTAGTAGGCGTTGAAGAACTGCGCCGCCGCCTGGAACAGCATTGCGCCCGCGATGCCGAGAACGGTGAGGAGAAGGGTGTGCCCGTCCCGCTTTGCGATGCCGCTGTCGATGGCGATCTTCGTGAGATAGGGACGGAGCGGGCCGAGGGCTGCAATGGCAATGTTGAGGGCGATGGCGAGGAACGCATGGCGCCGGTACGGGCGCAGGTACCGGATGAGCCGCCGCATCAGCCTGCTATCGTACGCCTTGCCGAGTATCTCCTCGTCATGGAACTGATCCATCGGTTCCCCTACAGCGTCACAGTGATTCCAGCTCTTCTTCGAGGAGCTGCTTCTCGTGAAGGTCGGCATAGATACCGCCGAGCGCGAGAAGCTCCTCGTGCGTGCCGCGCTCCGCCACCAGGCCGTCGGCCAGCACGATGATCAGGTTCGCATCCTTCACTGTCGAGATGCGGTGGCTCACGATGATGTTTGTCCGCCCCTTCCGTTCCTGTTGCAGACGGCTGAGGATGTTCTCCTCTGTGGCGGTGTCGACGGCGGAGAGGGCGTCGTCGAGGATGAGAATCTTCGGATCGCGGACGAGCGCCCGGGCGATGGTGAGGCGCTGCTTCTGACCTCCGGAGAGCGTCACGCCCCGCTCGCCGATCACAGTGTCGAAACCCATTGGAAACGCACGTATCTCCCCGTCGAAGCTGGCAATCCGTGCGGCTGCAGCGATCCGCTCGTCGGTGATCGGGAAAGGGGAGCCGAACGCAATGTTCTCCCGGATGGTGGCGGAGAAAAGAAACGCTTCCTGGGGCACGTAGCCCACGACTGTCCTCAGGACCTCGAGCGGGATGGAACGCACGTCCACGCCGGAGATCCTCACGGTTCCCTCCGATGTGTCATGGAGGCGGGGGATGAGATTGAGGAGCGTCGTTTTCCCGGTCCCCGTGTACCCGACGACGGCCACGGTCCAACCTGCCGGGATCTCGAAGGAGA
>PEWR01000040.1:5099-14464 GCA_002779395.1 Ignavibacteriales bacterium CG07_land_8_20_14_0_80_59_12 | reverse complement strand
GATCGTCTACTGGTCCTGGAATCCCGACCTCCCCCTCGTTGACATCTTTGTGAAGCTCGGCTCAATCCAGTGGGGAAGAGTAGGGACAATCATTAATTGATCTTCGGCATCCAGTTCTTTCGTCGTGAGGTGCGCCGAACCGGCGCCGCCCGGAAGGGTTCAGGGATAGCTGCTGACGGGAGAACGCGCCGACCGATGGGCGAAGAAGTGCCGCCTGTCGTTCAACTGCCTCTCCTTTGTCTCCTTGTCCTTATCCCTCTCCTTGCCCTGCTCGTGAGAGCCTTCGTGATTGAGGCGTACTGGATCCCCTCGCCATCCATGGAGCCTGAGCTCCGGCGAGGGGATTTTGTCCTCGTGAACAAACTCTCTTACGGAGTCAGTATCCCCTCACGGCTTCCGCTCATGCCGTTTCAGCTCCCGGGGATCAAGGCCTTCTCATTCCGGCACCCGTCGCGCGGCGATGTCGTGGCCTTTCGCTTCCGGGGTGACGGGCCGACCTATGTCAAGAGGTGCGTCGCGGTCGGGGGAGATGCCGTCCGCATCGTGAGAGGAGACGTCATGATTAACGGGGTTCCACCGAGGGCGAACAAGGACCCGGCAGGTCCGGCTGACTTCGGCCCAATCAGGGTCCCACGAAAGGGGGATGTCATCCTTCTCTCGACGGGCGATCTTCCGCGGTGGCGCACGTTCATCGAGCGGGAAGGGCATTCGGTGAACGTCGAGGAGGGAAGCGTGCTCATCGACGGCCGCCGTAGATCCACGTACACCGTAGGACGAGACTACTGCTTTGTCCTGGGTGATAACCGATTGAAGAGCTCCGACAGCCGCTCATGGGGTTTTGTCCCCGAAGACGAGATCATCGGGCGGGTGTTCCTCATCTACTGGTCGATTGATCCGGCTTCTCCGCGGCGAGCTTCACTCCCAATCCCCGCCTCTGTCCGCTGGCAGCGTGTGGGGAGGGGAATTCGATGAGAGGGTCCGGGCTCTACATACACGTCCCGTTTTGCGAGCGGAAATGTTTCTACTGCGATTTCTACTCGGTGGCATCACGGAGGGTGGAGGAAGACTTCCTGGGCGCACTGGAGAGAGAGGCCGGATTCCGCCGGGTGGAGTGGGCCGGGGACACCCTGTTCGAGACGCTCTACATCGGCGGAGGTACACCGTCACTCCTTTCAATCTCGCAGCTCGAGTGCCTTCTTCTCCTCGTCCGCCGCAACTTCCACCTTGCAGAAGACGCCGAGATGACCATCGAGGTGAACCCCGGGACGGTCACAGAGGAGTGGCTGCGTGCAGCACACGGGCTCGGATTGAACCGGCTGAGCATCGGAGCCCAGTCATTTGACGATGGGATCCTTCGGTGGCTCATGAGAATCCATACCTCCAGAGAGGCGGTGAGGGCATGTAAGGATGCCCGCCGTTCAGGGTTCACAAATCTGAGCCTCGATCTCATCTACAGCCTCCCGGGCCTCTCGATCGACGTCTGGGAGCGGACGCTCCGGAAAGCGGTCGAGCTCGCACCGGAGCATATCTCGGCTTACAGCCTCATTGTAGAACCCGGCACATCTTTGGAGGAGTCTGTTCGTTCGGGAGAAGTCGAAATGCCGGGCGACGATGCAGAGGCTTTGTCCTTCGAGTTCACAGTCGACTACCTCGCTGCTGCCGGTTACGAGCAGTATGAAGTATCGAACTATGCGAAGCGCGGGTTCAGGTCACGGCACAACGTCAACTACTGGGAGAGAAAGCCGTATCTGGGTCTCGGTCCCTCGGCCCATTCGTTTCGGGATGGAGTCCGTTCGTGGAATGTGCCACTTCTCGATGAGTACATCCGCACGCTGCAGGAAGGCACGCTGCCGGTGGCTGGAGAAGAGAGGTTGACTGCTGCCGAGGAGATGGAGGAAATCATCTTCCTCGGGATGCGGCAGGGGAAAATTGACCTCAGGGAGATCGAGGCACGCTTCAACATCTCTGCGGAACGACGGTGGGTTGATCGTTTCCGCGAGTGGGAGGGCCTGGGGCTGATCAGGCTCGATGAAGGGAGGGTCCTTCTCACGCGAAAGGGCCTTTTGATGGCGGAGGAGCTTGCGGAGCGGCTTGTTTGAAGTTTAGGGCGCTGTTGCTAAATTGTGTTGATAGTTCGTATTCTGCCACGCAAAGGGGAGTGACATGGGATTCCGAAGGCTGAATCTGATCATCGGGTTGGCGGTTTTCGTCGTCGGTTTTCTTACCTTTTGGCTCACGGTCCAGCCGAGCGTTCCCTTCTGGGATTGCGGTGAGTTTTCCGCGACCGCCTTCACGATGGCTGTCCCCCATCCTCCGGGGGCACCCCTCTTCCTCATCATCGGCCGCGTGTTCCAGATGGTCCCCTTTGCCACGGATGCCGGTCTCCGGATCAACACCGTTTCGGTCCTCTCGAGCGCACTGACGGTGATGTTCCTCTATTTCATCGGCGTACGAATCATCAGGCAGTGGCGAGGTGATCCAAAGAACTTCAACGACTACCTCATCACATTCGGCTCGGCTGCGGTCGGTGCCGTCACCTTCAATTTCACCGACACGTTCTGGTTCAATGCCGTCGAGTCGGAGGTCTACGCGCTCAGCATGTTCTTCACGACGTTCATCGTCCTCCTCGGCCTTATCTGGTACGAGCGTGCGGATGAAGCGGGGAACGAACGATACCTCCTCCTTGCGGCGTACCTCATGGGGCTCTCGATCGGGGTCCATCAGCTCAGCCTGCTCTGCTTCTTCACGGTAGCTATCCTCGTCTACATCCGTCGCTACAAGGTAACGCCGAAGTCGCTCCTTTACTTCGCGATCGTGGCTCTCCTTTCCTTCGGTGTGATTTTCCCGGGCATCGTGAATTGGATCCCCGATGTCCTCGACGGCAAGATCGGTGCCTCGACGAACCCGAACGAGGAGGGGAGCGACCTCGTCCGGATGATCCCCCTCTTCGTCTCAGCCATCCTCGCCTACCTCACCTACTGGGGGACAAAGCGGAAGAACACTGTCGTTGCGGTCGGGTCGATGGCGACCCTCATGGTGATCCTCGGGTACACGACCTATACGAGCGTCCTCATCCGCGCCGACGCGAAGTGCGCCATCAACGAGAACAACCCGAACAACCTCGACCGGTTTGTCCAGTACATTAACCGGGAGCAGTACGGCGAGATGCCGTCGATGTTCGACCGTGAGTGGAACAAGGAACCGGAGAAGGCCCAGAACTACCAGAAATACAGCGGCCCGATGGACTTCCTCTTGAGCTACCAGCTGAACCACATGTACCTGCGGTACTTCGGCTGGAACTTCATCGGCAGGGCGGGAGATGTCCAGGATGCACCGGTGGCTCTCTTTGAGAGATCTACGAACTGGTCCGACAGCCGTGCATTCCCGAACAGGTACTTCGCCCTCCCCTTCATCCTCGGACTCATCGGCGTCTACCACCACTTCAAGAAGAGCTGGAAGTTTGCATCGGCCTTCGCGGCCCTCTTCCTCGTGACCGGCCTCGCCCTCGTTGTCTACTTCAACATGGCGGAACCACAGCCGCGCGAACGTGACTACTTCTTCGTCGGCTCGTTTGCCGTGTTCGCATTGTGGGTTGGGTTGGGGGCGGCGGCCGTGCTCGAATACATCGAAGAGAAGATCGCGGCAAAGAACCGGCAGCCCCTCTTCCTCGGGCTCGGACTCGCGGCGCTCGCCTTCATCGTTCCGGTGAACATGGGAGTGCAGAACTGGTGGGACCATGACCGGAGCCGTAACTACACACCGTGGGACTACTCCTACAATCTCCTCCAGAGCTGCGAGAAGGATGCAATCCTCTTCACGAACGGTGATAACGATACGTTCCCGCTCTGGTACCTTCAGGAGGTACCCCACGTCCGGACCGACGTCCGAGTCGCAAACCTCAGCCTCATCCAGACCCCGTGGTACGCGAAGCAACTCAAGAACGAGCGCCCGCACGGCGCACTCCCGGTTCCGATCTCGTTTACGGACGATCAGATCGACAATATCACGACGCAGGGAGGAATCCTCTGGAAGACGCACGACGTCTTTCTCCCCGTGTCCCCTGAGGTCATGAAGGAATACGGGATCACAGATACCGCGGCGATCAATCACAGGGGAATCACGTTCACGGTACGCGGGATGCAAATCGGCGGCGAGAGTGGACGCCCTGTCGAGATTCTCACATCGCAATCGGCGATGGTACTCAACATCGTTCAGAGCGCCGGATGGAAACGGCCGGTGTATTTTGCCGTCACCACCCTCCCCGAGAGCCGCGTCGGACTCGATGACTACCTCCGCATGGACGGCCTTGCGTACAAGGTGACGCCGGTGAAGCACACAACCGACTGGAGCGGCATTGGCCGGGAGATCCTTACGAAGCAGCTCATGGATGAGCCGAAGGGTTACTATACCGACTGTCGCCCGGGCTTCAAATTCCGCGGCTACAATGATTCGACCCTCTACATCGATGACAACTCGATGCGGTTGACACTCAACTACCGCAATGGATTCATGCGGCTCGCGTACTACGAGCTGAACGCGGAGAATAACAAGCAGCTTGCGCTCAAGGTCTTTAACACGATGGACGAGAAGATCCCCGATCGCCTCGTCCCGATGCACTACTCGCTGCTCGCCGATCTCGCCGGCTTCCACCGGTTCGCCGGCGACAGCGCAAAGTCGATCGAGCTTTACAACCGCCTCGAGAAGCGGACACTTCACGCCATCGAGGTGAATCCGCATGAGCCTCTCTCGCAGTATAACCCCTACCTCGTTCTCATGAACCTCTATGAGAGCCGCGGCCAGTACGCGAAGGCACTCGAGATGGTCCAGAAGGTCCGTATGCTCTACGCCGACCAACGAGGCGTTCCGGAATGGGCCGACCAGCGGATCCAGCAGCTCCAGGCTGTGATGAAGGGGCCAGCCGGGATCGACACCACGAAGCAGAAGCGCTGAGCCGTCCCATGACGAAAGCATCCCTTCGGAGTCACTGGGAGGCGTTCTGGGAACGTTCGCGGCAGGAGGGAGTTGGGGAGGTTTACTCAAACGCCGGACGGGTACACCGGAACCTCCGGCGCATCACGGAGCTCCGTGGAAAACGAGTCCTGGAAATAGGGGCTGGCACGGGCAGGGACAGCTTCCCTCTCGCCGCTGAGGGAGCGAGGGTCGTACAGCTCGACTACGCCGAGAACTCCCTCAGCATCCTTCGTGAAGAGGCGAAAGGCTACGGCGTCGAGGCGGCACCGGTGAGGGGAGACGCCTTTCATCTACCGTTTCGCGACGGGGTGTTCGACATCGTGTTTCATCAGGGGCTCCTCGAGCATTTTCCGTCGACTGATGCCGAGGCGCTGCTTTGCGAAAATGCTAGAGTTGTCAGAGAGGGGGGCCTCTTCCTCATCGACGTACCACAGCGCTACCACTGCTATACGCTCATCAAGCACCTCCTCATCGCGCTCGGTCGTTGGTTCGCCGGGTGGGAGCGGGAGTTCTCCATCGGTGAGCTCGCCCGGAGCGCTGAGAAGTGCGGCATGAAGGTCGAACAACGCTACGGGGAGTGGATGTACCCGAGCCTCCTCTACCGCACTTTTCGTGAAGCGTTGAAGAAGGGAGGAGTGAAGCTTCCCCTCTATCCGAGGGTTCCACTCCTCACGGACATCCGGAGCGCGATCCGTCTCCGGCTTCTCCGCACCTCGCTCCCGCTTTACACGGGGATCTCGATCGGCGTCGTAGGGAGAAAACCACAACGTGCCACCGTGAAAGCGAAAGGGGCGGTATCGTGAAAACTGCGCTCATTACCGGTGTGACGGGGCAGGATGGATCGTACCTGGCCGAGCTTCTCCTCGAAAAGGGGTACAGAGTGTTCGGCATGGTGCGACGTTCAAGCACCGAGAACTTTCAGCGCATCGAGCACATTCGAGACCAGCTCGAGCTCCGGCAGGCGGACCTCCTCGACCAGCTCTCCATTATCGAGCTCATCGAGGAGGCACAGCCCGACGAGATCTATAACCTCGCGGCCCAGTCGTTCGTGCCGACGTCATGGACGCAGCCGACACTCACGGCGGAGTTCACCGCGGTCGGCGTTACACGGATGCTCGAAGCGGTGAAGCTCATCAACCGCAAGATCAGGTTTTACCAGGCGAGCAGCAGCGAGATGTTCGGGAAAGTGCGCGAGGTCCCGCAGAAGGAGACCACGCCGTTCTATCCACGGAGCCCCTACGGCGTCGCGAAGGCGTACGGGCATTTCCTTACAGTGAACTACCGCGAAAGTTACGACATGTTTGCGGTTTCGGGGATCCTTTTCAACCACGAGTCACCGCGCCGCGGACTTGAGTTCGTGACGAGGAAGATCTCCGACGGCGTCTCGCGGATCAAGCTCGGCCTCCAGAAGGAGCTCCGCCTCGGCAACCTCGATGCAGCGCGAGACTGGGGATATGCAGGAGACTACGTAAAGGCGATGTGGATGATGCTGCAGCAGGATGAGGCGGAAGACTTTGTCGTTGCCACCGGCAAGTCGCACACGGTGCGTGATTTCTGCCGTGTCGCATTCGAACACGCGGGGTTGAACTGGGAAGAGCACGTCGTGTCGGATGAGCGGTACTTCCGACCCGCAGAGGTGCATCAACTCCTCGGTGACCCGGGGAAGGCAAGAGAAAGACTCGGCTGGACGCCGGGAATCGACTTCCTGGGACTGGCGAAGATGATGGTCGACGCGGATCTCGAGCTCCTTTCTCGGCAGAGGAGAAAGTAGGCAGCCGCATGCGGATCCTCATCTTCAACTGGCAGGATCTTCGCAACCCGCTTGCAGGTGGGGCCGAGGTGCACCTCCATGAGGTCTTCTCCCGCATCGCGCGGCGGGGACACGAGGTGGTCCTCTACTGCTCGTCCTACCCCGGTGCCGCTCCCGCGGAGGTCATGGACGGAATCCACGTGATTCGGGAGGGAGGAAGGTCGCTTTTCAACTACCGCGTCCCGGCGGCGTACTTCTCACGTTTCCGGAAAGAGCGATTCGACCTTATCGTCGACGACCTTAACAAGATTCCCTTCTACACGCCGTGGTACGTAAAGGAGCCGCTCCTCGGTATCACGCACCACCTCTTCGGGAGAAGCATCTTCCTCGAAGTCCCGTTTCCCGTTGCGTTGTATGTCTACCTGCATGAGCGAGCGGCGATCCGCGCTTACCGCGGACTCCCCTTCATCGTCGGATCCCCGAGCACCTACTACGAGCTTCTCGATCAGGGCTTTCCCAAAGGGAGCATTCATGTTGTGAACTACTGTGTCGACCACGATGTCCACAGGCCCGGCGACGGGACGAAGAGCGACGTCCCCCTCGTCGGCTACGTGGGGCGGCTGAAGAAGTACAAGAGCGTGGAGCACCTTCTTGAGGCATTTGCAGAGGTGCGGGAGGTTATCCCTGACTCCCGGCTTCAGATCGTGGGGGACGGTGACAACCGGAAGAACCTCGAAGAGTACGCGGCGCGGCTGGGGCTCGACGGCGCTGTAGAGTTCACTGGCTTTGTCCCGGAAGAGCGCAAGGTCGCACTTCTCCAGAAGATGCATGTCGTCGTCAACACGTCCTCGAAGGAGGGATGGGGACTCACCGTGGTGGAGGCGAACGCATGCGGCGTCCCTGTCATCGCGAGCGATGTCCCGGGTCTCCGCGATTCTGTGGTCGAAGGGAAGACCGGTATCCTCTACCCGTACGGCAATACTCACGACCTTGCCGAAAAGATTGTCGCTCTCCTGAAGAACGAAAGCCGCCGGCAGGAGCTTGCGGCGGAAGCGGTCCGCTACGCGCGTACCTTCGACTGGGAGGTGGCTGCGGACCGCACGATCCAGATCATCGAGACGGTCATTGCCTCCCACCGGGGTCATCACAGCCGCTGAGACGCTGCCCCCGGTTCGGGGAAGACCGTACGATCCGCTCTGGGGCACTCCTGTGCCGTGCCTGGGTCTTCAAACGAAAGAAGGGTTGCAAGTATGCAATCGCCACGGTGGCTCCTCATTCTCGCCTTCTCGGTCATCTGCCTTGTGTGGGGATCGACATGGCTCGTTATTAAGATGGGGCTCGACAGTGTTCCGCCCCTCCTCGCAGCGGGTGCACGTTTCGTCGTCGCGTCGGCGATCCTCTATATCCTCATCAGGCTCCGCGGGCTCAGGCTCCCCCTCGACAGGACGTCGCGCCTCGTTTTTCTTTCGGCGGGAGTCCTCGCCTTCGGCGTTCCTTTCGCGATGGTCTACTGGGGTGAGCAGTACATTCCTTCGAGCTTGAGCTCCATCCTCTTCGCTTCCTACCCTTTCATCATAGCGATCCTGAGTTACTTCACCGTGAAGGACGAGCCGCTCACCTTCCTCAGAGTGCTCGGGATCATCCTCGGATTTGCGGGCCTCGTCGTGATTTTCTGGGCCGGCTTTCGCATCAACAGCCGTGAAGCGCTCCTCGGGATGGGGGCGATCGTCGGCAGCGGACTCCTACAGGCTGTCTCCGTGATCATCATCAAGAAATACGGGCGCACGCTTCATCCCTTCGTTGTGAGCTTCGGGGGGATGTTTATCGCAGCATTGCTCCTGCTCGGGGGCTCCTTTGCGTTTGAGCGCGGTATGCCGCTCACGTTCGATCTCAACGCGGTCTGGACGGTTCTGTTCCTCGGGATCGTCGGGTCGGTCCTCACCTTCAGCATCTACTTCTGGCTTCTCAAGAAGATACCGGTTGTCCTCCTTTCCATCAGCGCCCTCATCACCCCCGTCATCGCAGTGTTCCTCGGGGGTCTCATTCTCGCGGAAGTGCTGACATTCCGGACCTATGTCGGCGCCGGGATTGTCCTTCTCGGAGTCCTCGTCAGCAACATCGAGGACTTGTGGAAGTCGTTTCATATGAGTGTGCTTGTCCCCTCGTCAGGGTTTCGCGGCGCACGCGACATTGAGATAGATTCCCAGCCGGGTGTGTTGAAAGAAGTGGAAGAGTAGAAGGAGACCCGATGGACTCGAAGAGGCCCCACACCGCCCGGGCGGTGGCAACGATGACGGTTGCCCTGGCCTTCGCCGCCGTGTCGCTCCCTTGGCGTGTGTCTGCCCAGGAGTTGTGCCCACCGTTCCTCGCCCCGGAGAACTCAGCCTGGGAAGCGGGACCGAGGCTCCTTGCGCGTATGCCAGCCGCCGACCGCGGATTCGATGTTGTGCGGTACGGACTTGAGCTTCGCCTCCCGATGACCGATCCCTCGTTCGGAGGTGTCGAATCGCTTCTCGTGCTTCCGCGCCAGACGATGAGCAGCTTTGTTCTCGACGCCGCGAGCATCTCTGTCGGCACGGTCGCCTCGAATCGCGGCGTCGTCTCAGCCACTTCCGACACATTTCAGCAGCAGCTCACGCTTACA
>PEWR01000040.1:4907-5086 GCA_002779395.1 Ignavibacteriales bacterium CG07_land_8_20_14_0_80_59_12 | reverse complement strand
CCTCGGCCGGCGACAGCGTGCTCTTCATCATCCCGTTCCAGCGGGTGGGAGCTGCCCGCCAGGGTTGGTACTACTATCCGAAGGGGGCGTCAGATCCGCCCCGAGATTTCACCCCGGCCGGTGACACGATCGGGTACACCATGTCCGAGCCTTCCGATGCTCACTTCTGGTTCCCCTGC
>PEWR01000040.1:0-4880 GCA_002779395.1 Ignavibacteriales bacterium CG07_land_8_20_14_0_80_59_12 | reverse complement strand
TCGGCAGGCATCGCGGTGACAGTTCCACAGGGATACACCGCGGCTGCGAACGGGACGCTCGTCTCGGCGCAGGCGGATCCGGTCACGGGATGGGTTAGATACGTCTGGAACGAATCGAAGCCGATCACACCGTACCTCATGTGCGTTACAGTCTCGAAGTTCAGTCATGTCACGGCCTCCCCGACCTACCGCACATCCGACGGCCGTGACATCCCGATCGGATACTATGTCTGGCCATCGTCGTCGGCGCAGGTCACGTCGCTCCTCCCGAGCGTCGTCGACATGGTCGATTTCTTCAGCCGAACATTCCGTGAATACCCGTTCGAGAAATACGAGATGACTGGAGTTGCTCCCTTCTTTTACGGTGGAATGGAACACCAGACGCTTACGACGCTCCACAGCGCCTACGTCACGAACACGCGTCTTGTCGATCACGAGCTTGCCCACCAGTGGTGGGGGGATTATGTGACCTGCGGGACCTGGAAGGATATCTGGCTCAACGAGGGATTCGCATCGTACTGCGAGGCGCTCTACGCGGAGCATGTGAGCGGAGCGGCCGGACTGAACCAGGTGATGCAGGGCTTCCTCGGCGGGCCTTCGTTCGCCTCCATCCACGGCCGCCAGGTTTACGATCCTCCGATGAGCGAACTCTTCAATCTTGCAGAGTACTACAAGGGGGCGTGGGTTCTTCACATGCTCCGCAATGTCATCGGCGATTCTTCGTTCTTCAGTGTGCTCCGCACGTATTCGGGGAGATTCCCCTACGGGAATGCGGTGACGAGGGATTTCCAGGACGTCGTGAACGCAGTGACCGGGTTGAACTACGATTGGTTCTTCAACGAATGGATCTTCCAGCCGGGATACCCGGTCTACGATGTGGCGTGGGGGTACTACTCCGCGGAAGGTCAGCAGGGTATCCAGGTCTTTATCACTCAACAGCCCCCCTTGCAGTCGTACCCCGTGTTCCGGATGCCAATTGAGCTGAAGTTCAGCGGCTCCGGGTCCGATACGACGGTCGTCGTGGTCGATTCGCTTCTAGTGCAGTCATTTGAAGTCCGGCTTTCGTTCCATCCGACGCAGCTCAGTGTCGATCCGGGAAACAAGATCCTCAAAGTGCTCCGTCCGCTGAGAACCATCGTGGCGGAAAAAGGCAGCTCGCCCCGGAGTTTCAGGGTCGGGCAGAATTATCCAAACCCGTTTAATCCCTCGACAACCATCCCGTACCAGATACCGGTCCGTTCGCGCGTAACGTACGAAGTCTACAACGTCCTCGGACAGCCAGTTGCGGGAGGGGACGCAGGGATAGAGGGGCCCGGCTTCCATACCGTTCATGTCGACGGGAGTGCACTCCCGAGCGGTATCTACTTTTATGAGATCAAAGCGGCGCCATTGGAAGAGGGGGGGCGTGTGTGGCAGGATGTCCGCAAGATGACACTCATGAAGTGAAGTTGTGTTCGAATGAGCCTGATCAGACTGCGGATTGCGCTTCCGCCGCTCCTGGCGGGAAGCTCGACTGTGACGAAAAACCTGGTTATCATGAGATAGAATGGCGAAGAAGATACACCATCTCGGCATCGCGGTTTCTGACGCCGCCGAAGTCGAAAAGGTCTTCACGCTCCTCCTCGGTGCCCCCCCGGACCACACGGAGGACGTGCCGGCGCAGAAGGCGCGGGCCGTCTGCTACCGCGTCGGAGAATCGATCCTCGAGCTGACCTCTCCCATGTCGGACGACTCAACCGTGGCGAAATTCCTCTCGAAGAGGGGGGAGGGACTTCACCACGTTGCGATTGAAGTGGACGATATCGTCGCCGAGATGGAGAGGCTGCGCAAAGCGGGTTTCCAGCTTGTGAGCGACACTCCCGGAACCGGGGCGGGGGGTGTCCTTGTCGCCTTCATCCACCCCCGGTCGACCCGCGGGGTTCTCGTTGAACTCGTCCAACCCGTGCGGGACGCTAAAGCGCCCTGACGCGAAGCGGGCGGAGGTCGTGATGGACTCCGAACAGATCATTCCTGTGCACGCCGATCCCCCCGCGCTTGAGGAGCGGCTCTCGAACCTTCCGGCCAGGCCGGGTGTCTATCAGTTCAAAGACTCGGCGGGGAAGGTGATCTACGTCGGGAAGGCGAAGAGCCTCCGAAGCCGCGTCCGCCACTATTTCCAGAAATCCCGTCCGCTGGATCCGCGCCTCTCGGCCCTTGTCTCGAAGATCGAGAACGTCGAGATCATCGTGACCGATTCGGAAGTTGAGGCGCTCATCCTTGAAGCGAACCTCATCAAGAAGCTCAAACCCCGCTACAACATCTCCCTGAAGGACGACAAGAGCTATCCGTACATCGTCGTGACGAATGAGCCGTACCCGCGCGTATTGGTCACGCGCCGTGTCATAAGGGACGGCTCGCGCTACTTCGGTCCCTACGCGGACGTGAAGACCATGCGTTCGGCCCTCAAGATGCTCCGCACGGCTTTCCGGATCAGGAGCTGCAACTTTTTCATCGATGAGGAAGTGATCCGGAAGAAGAAGCTTCGAGTCTGTCTTGATTACCATATCAAGAAGTGCGACGGCCCGTGCGGGGGGCTCATCTCTCACGAGGCCTACAATGAGATGATACGCGAGGTGGCCAACCTGTTGAGCGGGAAGACGGGCTTCCTCGTGAAGGAGCTCGAGGCGAGGATGAACGAACATGCGGCTCAGATGAGGTTCGAGGAGGCGGCACAGCTCAGGGACAAGATCGAAGCGCTCAAGGTCTACGAGGCAAAGCAAAAGGTTGTGTCGCCGGACCTCGAAGACAGGGACGTGATCGGCATCGCGGGCTCGGACGGCGATGCCTGCGGTGTCGTCTTCAAGGTGCGTGAGGGGAAGCTCATCGGCCGGCGGCACTTCTTCATGTCCGGGACCGAAGGGCACACCGAGTCGGAGCTCGCGGATGCTTTTGTCAGCCGCTACTACCTTGAGACGGACGATATTCCGCGCGAGGTCCTTCTCCCCGCCCCGCTTTCGGAGAAGGACTCGGTGGAAGCGTGGCTACGCACGAGGCGGGGGGATGCGGTGGAGATCACCGTCCCGAAGATCGGCGATAGGGCGAAGCTGGTGCGCATGGCGGCGACGAATGCGAAGCTTTTGCTCGATGAGCTCCTTCTCCAGCGTTCGAAGCGGACCGACGTGATCCCTTTCTCCGTCCAGGCACTGCAGCGCGACCTGTCGCTCGCGTTGCCTCCGCGCCGGATCGAATGTTTTGACATTTCGAACATCCAGGGCTCAGACACGGTCGCGTCGATGGTGACATTCGTTGACGGTTTGCCGAAGAAGAGCGAGTACAGGAAGTTCAAGGTGAGGAGCGTCGAAGGCCCCGACGATTTTGCGAGCATGCGGGAGGTCATCGGCCGCAGGTACGAACGGATGATCGAGGAGCGGACCGAGCGGCCGGACCTTATCATGGTGGACGGGGGCAAGGGGCAGCTCTCGGCGGCTGTCGAAGTGCTGACGCGTCTCAGCCTCGCGTCCATTCCCGTTATCGGTCTCGCCAAGAAGCTCGAGGAGGTTTTCGTCCCAGGGTCACCCGACCCGTGGCTCATCGGGAAGACATCCTCAGGACTGAAGCTCCTCCAGCGGGTCCGGGACGAGGCACACCGTTTTGCCATAACGTATCACAGGATGCTTCGATCGAAGCGGACAATCACGACGGAGCTCGAGTCATTCCCAGGAGTCGGGCCGAAGCGTGCGTCGAAGCTCCTCGAACAGTTCGGTTCAGTGAAGGGTGTAAGGGAGGCGAGTGAGGAGGCGCTCGCATCTGTCGTCGGGAAGGTAGCGGCGCGACGACTCCACGAGACGCTTGAGGGTTCTCGCGGCGGAGCATCAGACGACCCCGCCGCTCAACGAGGTTGATTTTCTGTCCGTCGGTTGGTAACTTGGTATGTCGAATTGGGGCGATTAGCTCAGTTGGTTAGAGCGCACGGTTCACATCCGTGAGGTCATAGGTTCAAGTCCTATATCGCCCACAGAGGCAGTCCCCCCACTCCGCATCGAGCCAGCACTTCTTGCACCTCACCCCTCTTTGCCGTATCTTTTCACGGGCCGGAGGCATCATGCCGCCCCGCTCAGTCGCGCCTGGCGTCTTCCTTTTCCCGGCCTCCATCCCAAGACATCAAAGTTTCTCACTCCTGTCGGGAGTCACGACCGCATGACTGTGAAAAACGTCATCATGGACGAGCAGGGGGTCGCACGGACTCTCACGCGCCTTGCGCACGAGATCCTCGAGCGGAACCGGGGTGCATCGAACCTTGCTATCGTCGGAATCAGGAGCCGCGGCGATTCCCTCGCACGCCGGCTCGCGGAGCTCATCGACCGGATCGAAACGACCTCCGTCCCGATCGGTGTTCTCGATATCTCGTTCTACAGGGACGACCTCAGACGCCGACTGAAGCTCCCCGAGGTCCGCAGCACCGATATCCCTTTTCCGATTGACGATCGCGACGTGATCCTCGTGGACGATGTTCTGTTCACCGGGCGCACGATCCGGGCCGCCCTCGATGCGCTCATGGACATCGGGAGGCCCGCATCGGTCCAGCTTGCGGTCCTTGTCGACCGCGGCCGCCGGGAGCTTCCCATCCAGCCTGACTTTGCCGGGAGGATCATCCCGACGTCGCCGGGAGAAGTCGTCCGCGTCCATGCCAAAGAAATTGACGGTGAAGACGCCGTCCTTCTCGTGGAGGAATGACCGATGGATCCTGAACAGAAGGAGCTGCCACTTTCCTCACCGCACCTCCTCGGGCTTGACGGCGTGCCGGCTCGCGATATCACGAGGATCTTCGAGACAGCCGAATCGTTCAAGGAGGTCCTCGGCCGGCCGATCAAGCGCGTACCCTCCCTCCAGGGAATCACGGT
>PEWR01000020.1 GCA_002779395.1 Ignavibacteriales bacterium CG07_land_8_20_14_0_80_59_12 | reverse complement strand
TCACCGCCAGTACATCAATATCACAGAACAGGTGGAGGAGATCGTCGCGAAGAGTGGCGTCAGGGAGGGGTTTGTCCTTGTTTCCGCCATGCACATAACCGCGGGGGTATACGTCAACGATGCAGAGGAGGGGTTGATCCAGGACATCGACGAATGGCTTGAAAAGCTTGCACCGTTCAACCCGGGGTACCGGCACCACCGGACGGGGGAAACCAACGGCGACTCGCACCTGAAGAGCCTCCTCGTCCACCACGAGGTGACCATCCCCGTCACGGCAGGGAAGCTTGACTTCGGACCCTGGCAGCAGCTCTACTATGCTGAGTTCGACGGCCGGCGCCGGAAACGAGTCATTGTCAAGGTAATGGGTGAGTGACATGCGAAAGATATGTAACTTCCTCGCCTTGGCGGCGGCGCTTTTTCTTCTCATCGGGACCGCGGGAGCAGGGGGGATCGGGATCACGTCCACCCGGCAGTCGACCGGGCTCCGATTCGACGTGCTCATGTTCCGGGGAGACTCAGGTCGAGCGTACGTTGAGTTTGTGTACAGCTTTCCAGATGCTCTCCTGCGCTACGTGAAGTCAGATACCGTTTTCAAGGGGGGGAATCTCCTTCAATGTGACATCCGCGAGTCTGACACGATCGTGATCAACAAAGTGGGGCTGATCCCGCGGGTCATCCGCGACACAACAGGGATAGAAAGATCCGGGCACACCGTTGTCGGGCTGCTTCGCTTTCACCTTCCTCAGGGATCGTACAGCGTGCGTCTCACCGCCGCCGACGTGAACGAGGCTGCGCGCCAGGATTCCGTCTCGTTCAAGATGGTGGTGCCGGCCTTCCAGCCCGACTCCGTCACGATGAGCGACGTTGAGCTTTGTGCCTCGCTGCGCGATGCCGAGGGGGATGCGAAGGGCATATTCTACAAGAACACGTTTGAGGTCGTTCCGAATCCAAGCGCTACGTTCGGCGGAGGCAGCCTTTCGCGCATTTACTACTACACGGAGCTCTACGGCCTCAACAACCTCCCGGCTGGGAGGTACGCGCTTTCGGCACAGGTGCTCAACAGTGCGCAGCGGGTCGTACTCAAGCGCGAGAAAAAGAAGTCGGTCGGCCCCTCGGCGACTGTCGAGGTAGGGTTGTTCGACATCTCGACGCTTCCTTCCGGCGTCTACGTTCTCAAATTGACGGTGAGCGACTCCTCGCACGGGCTTCTCGCGGGTGGGGCCCGGAAGTTCTTCGTTTACAACCCCGGCGTCGCGCGGACTGACACGATCCCTGCATCCCGAGAGAAGGTGTACTTGCAGTCGGAGTACGGGGTGATGCCGGAGGCTGATCTCGACCATGAGTTCGAGTTGGACCGCTACACGGCTGCTCCCGAGGAGATCAAGCAGTACGATGAGCTCCACACTGTGGAAGCCAAGCGGGAGTTCCTCTATAACTTCTGGAAGGTGAGGGACACCGATCCGCTGACGGCCGTAAACGAGTTGAAGACCGAGTACATGGAACGGGTCGCCTTCGTCAACCAGCAGTTCGGCACAGGGAATCGACCGGGCTGGAAGACCGACCGCGGACGTGTCTACGTTGTCTACGGGAAGCCGGATGAGATCGAGCGGCACCCCAATGAAAGCGACATGAAACCTTACGAGATCTGGTACTACAACAGCATACAGGGGGGCGTCCAGTTCATCTTCGTCGACCGGTCGGGGTTCTCCGACTACATCCTCGTTCACTCGACGCACCGCGACGAGCTCCACGATGAGAACTGGATGAATCAAGCCCGTTACTACTAAACCCCGGCACGCATCCCCCTATCCGGGCATATGGTCTTCGTGCGCGATTTCATAGAATACGTGGCATTCGGGGGTGCGAGCCGTCTCCTCGGTCTCCTTCCCCTTGCGCTTGTCCGGCGGCTTGGAGCGATCGCCGGACGGTTTGCGTTTTCATTCGTGCGTATGCGCCGGAAGGCCACGATCGACAACCTCCGTTGCGCTTACCCGGAGAAGTCCGCGAAGGAAGTGCTCGCGACCGCTCGTGGGGCGTATGAGAACTTCGGCGTCGTGATGTTCGAGTTCATGGGGATGTGGAGGCTGTCGGCAGAGGAAGTCGAACGTGTCATGGTCTTCGACAACCTTGATCTTGTTGACAGAGTTCTCGAACGAGGGAGGGGCGCGCTAGTTCTGTCGGCTCATTTTGGGAACTGGGAGTACATGGCGCTCGGGCTCGGACATGCTTACCCGCAGCGGCTCACACTCATCGTCCAGGAGCAGCGCAACCGATACGTCGACCGCTTCACACACAAGTTGCGCTGCAGGCTCGGGAACAGTCTCGTCCAGACGGGAAAAGCGGCGAAACGGGCATTGACAGTTCTGAGGCGGGGAGGGCTGGTGGCAATCCTCGGGGATCAGAGCGGGCCGGAGGACGGACTCTATACGGAGTTCATGGGCCGGATGACTTCGACGCACGACGGTCCGGCGCGTTTGAGCCTTCGGTCCGACGCACCGATCCTCTTTGGCCTACCCGTCCGCCAGCCGGACGGCAACTACGTGTTTCATTTTGAGGAGGTCGACCAGTCCGGGCTCCCCGACGACCAAGACGGACGGATACGTCAGCTTACGCGCCGTCACGTGGAGATGCTCGAGCATGCGATCAGGCTCCACCCGGAGCAGTGGCTGTGGCTGCACCGACGCTGGAAGCATGTGCTGCCGAACGATGCGCCTGTGGGAACTCAAACGAGGAAGCACAAAGCGCAAACAGTTTACGCCGGGGAACCACACTGAGCAAAACAGATGACGGGTCCGCGAAAGATCCTCGTTCTTCAAACGGCATTTGTGGGTGATGTCGTCCTCGCTCTGCCGCTCGTCCAGGTATTGCGTAAGCTCTACCCTTCATCGCCGGTTGATTTTCTTGCCGCACCGCGTGCCTCCGGACTTCTGGAGAACCATCCGGACGTGCGGAAGGTGCATGTTTTTGACAAGCGAGGTGTGGACTCAGGACTCCTGGGAATCATGTCGATGGCGCGGCGGATCAAGCACGAGAAATACGACGTCGTGTTCGTCCCTCACCGGTCGTTCAGGAGCGCCCTTCTTGCGCGGCTCAGCGGTATCTCAAGGAGGATCGGGTTCGACAAGAGTGCAGGCCGTTACCTCTTCACTTCACTCATCACGTACGACACCTCAGTCCATGAGATCGAGCGCGACCTCAAGCTGATCACAGCACTTGGCGTTGCCTGGTGCGGGCGAGAACTCCCGAGTCTTTACCCGGACGAGGAGGACAGAGCGCAGGTCCGCAGGTTCCTCGTCGAACACGAAGTCAGCGATTCGGACCGGCTCATAGCGATCGCTCCGGGATCGGTCTGGAACACGAAGCGGTGGCCGAAAGATCGCTTCGTGCAACTCATCCAGCTCTTCATCCATGACGACTACGAGGTTGTCCTCGTGGGAGGGGAAGCCGACGCAGGTCTTTGTGCGGACATTGTTCGGTCAGTAAGAATGAAGGAAGTGTACGACGCTGCCGGGAAAATGAGCCTCCTTCAGTCGGCGGAACTAGTCCGCCGGTCGAAGCTCCTCGTGACAAACGACACGGCCCCGATGCACATGGCGGTTGCGGTCCGGACGCCGGTGGTTGCGATATTCGGCCCGACCGTCCCATCGTTCGGTTTCAACCCATACGGGGATCATGACCGGGTCGTCGAGACAAAAGGGCTGAGCTGTCGTCCCTGCAGCATCCACGGATCGGCAAAATGCCCGATCGGGACCTTTGAGTGCATGCTCGATATCGAGGCGCGCGATGTCTACTCGCAGGCGCAAGGCGCCATCCAGGAACCAGCGGTCAACGCACGACGGATGACGTAGATGGCTAGGGTCCTTGAGGTTGACCGGCAACATCCTTCCGCCGAGGCCGCGAGAGTCTGCGCCGAGGAACTGCGCCGCGGCGGTGTCATCATCTATCCGACGGAAACAGTCTATGGCTTCGGGGCCAATTGCATGAACCGCGGGGCGATCCAACGAATTGTTGAGATAAAAGGGCGTGACGAAGGGAAGGGAATGCTTCTACTCATCCCCGGGGAATGGGCGCTGACCGGAATTGCCCGACATGTGCCGCAAGGGGCGCGACGGCTTATGAACGCCTTTTGGCCGGGGCCTCTTGCGTTGATTCTCAGGGCACGTCACGCTCTGGCACCGGAGTTGACCGGGCACAGAGGCACAATTGGGGTTCGGATCTCGCCCGAGCCGTTCTGCAGAGAGCTTCTCCGTTGCACAGGCTTTCCCATTACATCGACGAGCGTCAATCTCAGCGGAGAGCCGCCGCTTCAGAGAATAAACGACATCCGCGACGCGTTCGCGGACTCAGTCGACATGATCGTTGACACAGGGGATTCAGCGGACGCGCGACCCTCCACTGTTGTGGACTGCACACGTGAAAACGTCTGCATACTGCGCGAAGGGCAAATCACACAGGAACAACTTGAAGCAGTTCTTCAAACCCGCGTTATATCGAGAGCTTAGGAGGATTAGCTCATGCAAATCCGATGTCGAGTCTCGGTGCCGCTTTTTCTGCTTCTCATGGCCACCCTTATCGTGGGGACCAGTTCAATTCTCGCGCAGAGGAAGATGCCGTTGCCGGTTTCATCGGCCGAGAAGGCGGTCGCCGAGGTTGGAAAGCAGATCGCTCCTGATCCCAAGCTGACGCTCTTTCGAGTTCAGGTGCACCAGGCTCAGGGGAAGGTAACCTTGAGCGGCATGGTGGAATCAGTTCAGGCTCGTTCCGCCGTTCTTAGTGCTGTTCACAAGGTCGCGAAAGAAGTTGTCGACAGTATCGTTGTGGTTCCGGATGCCAGGATTGGGGCGGACAAGTACGGCATCGTGAGGGTGAGCGTGGGGAACCTCCGCGGCATGCCCGACCATACGGCGGAGATGGTAACGCAGGTTCTCATGGGGATGGTGGTGGAAATCCTGCGGTCTGATCAGGGCTTCTACCTGGTCCATGCACCCGACCGCTATGTCGGCTGGATTGAGTCATCGAGCATCGTACGTAGCAATGCGGAGGAGGCGGCGGCATGGCAGGGTGGCCCGCTCCTCTATGTTGCTCCCATGTACACTGCCGTACGTTCGAAGCCCGATAACGGCTCCCTTCCTGTCAGCGACGTTGTCACCGGTTGCCTCTTGAAGGAGAGCGCGCCTGCATCGGACGGCTGGCGACAGGTGGCCCTTCCTGACAGCAGACAGGGGTACATCCGTGAGGCCGATGCCACGCCCCTGGAGAAATGGAAAGCGAGCCGCAACCCCACCCCCGGATCGATCATCGCGAGAGCGGAGTTGTTCATGGGAGTGCCCTACCTGTGGGGAGGTACTTCGCCGAAGGGACTTGATTGCTCCGGTTTCGTCAAGACGGTTTATTCAATCGAAGGAATCGCACTGCCGCGTGATGCCGACCAGCAGTACAAATCCGGGAGCGGGACACTCATTGACCCGGGTGCGCACCTTGAGAACCTGAAGAAGGGGGACCTCTTGTTTTTTGGGGGGAAAGGAGAAGGGGAGAAGCCGCCTGAGGTGACGCACGTCGGCATATACGAAGACAGCAGCCGCTACATCCACTGCTCGGGGATGGTGCGGATCAACAGCTTCGACTCAACGCGTTCGGATTTCAACGGCAGCCTGCTGAAGAGGTTGATCGGGGTCAGGAGAGTCCTCAGCGACACAAAGTAGGTTCCGAGCGGGAATCGAACCGCGACTTTCTGAGAGTGCGAGGGGCTCGCCTCGCCTCGGCCGGCGTTTCCCTGCGCCGGCGGATTGAGTGTCTCATGTATCAGGAATAGCTTCAGGGGGATACGAATGAACTACCGGACTCTTGGGACGACGGGCATCAAGGTGTCGGAGATCAGTCTTGGTTGCTGGACCTTGGGCGGATTGAACTGGGTCGACGGGACGCCGAACGGTTGGGCGAACGTCGATGAAAAGGAGGTCGCAGAGGCGATCGACTACGCGATCGATCACGGCGTAAACCATTTCGACAATGCGGATGTCTACGGCAACGGCCGCGCCGAGCGCATGCTTGCACGGATTCTCGGAAAGCGAACGAAGAGCGTGGTCATTGCCACGAAAGTCGGCTGGTTCAAGGGGACTGCCGAGCATGCGTACGACCCGCTCCACATCCGGCACCAGTGCGAACAATCGCTGAAGAACCTGCGGCGTGACTACATCGACCTTTACTATTTTCATCATGGGAATTTCGGCGAAAACGACCGGTACCTCGATGACGCCGTCGAGATGATATACCGCTTGAAGGATGGGGGAAAGATCAGGGCTATCGGACAATCGGCTTACTCCACAGAGGACTTCCTGCGGCTCCTCCCGAGAGTGAAGCCGGACGTACTCCAGAGCCACGAGAATATCCTGGACGAGAGGCTCGTCGCCGACGGGACTCCGGTACGAAGGCTTCTTGAGGAGAGGAAGATGTCCTTTGTGGCGTTCGGTCCCCTCGAACAGGGGCTGCTGCTCGGGAAGTACAGCTCGAAGAACCCGCCGAAGTTTGAGCCGGGGGATCACCGCGCGAACGCACAGCGCTTCAGCCCGGAGAACATCGCAAAGCTCGAACCGAAGATCGAGAGGCTGAGGAGCCGTTTCGGTGCGGGCACGGAAGAGCTTGCCCGCGTCGCACTCCAGTACATGCTCCACTACCAAGTCGTCGCGGCTGTGATCCCGGGATTCCGGAATCTGCAACAGGTGAAGGTGAACTTGAGGGGAGCAGACCGACCCCTGACCGACGAGGAGTTCAACTATGTGCGTTCGCTCTTCCAAAATCTCTCTTCCCCCCGTCAGTAGATCTCTCGTATCTCGGCGCCTGTGAAGTAGTGCCGGAGTATCTCGTCGAACAAGTATCCCCGTTCTCCCATCACTGCGGCGCCGATCTGGCACAACCCGACACCGTGCCCCCAGCCCGCACCCGTGAGCACGAAGCGTCCGGGGAGGTTTCCCTGCACCTCCAGCTTGTCCACAACGAACGCCGAGCTGTAGAGATGCGAAGGGGAGAGGCTCCGCCGGATTTCGAGCTCCTTTCCGATCGTCAGCGATCTCTTTGTGCCGACGATTCTGAGCTTGATCAATCTCCCCGACGCACCGCGCTCGACAGGGATAAGGTCCGCTATACTTCCGAAGTCGATCCCGCTCTTCTTGCGAACGATGTCTGAGATTTCCTCCTGCGCGTACTCGACCCTCCAGCGGTAGAAGTCCGTTGTCTCCTGGTCGAACTTCACGAGCACCTGTGAAAGGATGGCTCTGTCGTCAGTGTTGCAGAATGCCGGCGGCGCGCTTCGAATCCACCTCTCGGCGTTTTTCTCATCCTTCAGATCTAGCGAGTAGCCCTCAGGAGGAGAGGCGAAATCCGGGACGGGGGAGAGGTACCCGTAGTGAACGGGCTCCCAGACGTTCTCGAATGCCTCTGAGACCCCGCCGCACGACTTCGAGAAGCGCGCGTCGCATATTTGGCCGTCAAACAGAACCACCTTCCCTCGCGTCGCGTTCACCGCCTGCTCCACGGCAGATGTGTACGCCTTCGTTATCCCCTGGTACCTCTGGCAGTGGTCGTCCGCGCACACGTCGAACAGGTCGTGGTCTTCGCGGTCATACCAGCGTGTACGTTCGTTCTCATCTTCAAAGGCGGTCTGGTACCGCTTCCCTTCGGCCTTGATTTTCCGTGATTTCTCGAGTTGCGCAAGGAGCCAGCTCCTCGAGGTGATAGCGTGCGCTTTCAGGAGTTCAAGTGAGCTTCCGGCGCTCATCTCCGACGATATGACGCTCATGAGGTACTGCTCGATCGGGACGACGTTGATTCCCGCAATCAGGTCCCCCGTCCCGACGAGCTTGAGCGCCCCGCGGAACCGCTGGTCCTCCTTCCGCTCCCAGTGAAACTTCACGCCGATCGTCACGCCGCTGATGACGAAGCAAGCCGCCTCTCCGCCGATGGCGGGCTGGAGAAGAATCTCCTCGCGTCCTTCGATGTGCGCCCCCTGGCCTTCAAGGACGATCCCTCCGTCCCGCGGCCGCGCACGAAACCTGCCGCTGAGTCTCGAACCATCGGTTGAGCATGTGTACGCCCCGGACAATTCGAAGGAAATCTCGCTTTCCACGAGTATTCCGACATTCAAAACAGGTTCAGTCATTCTTTGCTTTCCTTCCTGCTACGCGTCATCGAGGCAATGCAGTTGAGCCGCATGGCCGCTGCAGACGAGGAAAAGTAGCAGCAAAGGGACAGAACTGCAAATCCGTCCGCGCTTTTCGGGAGCTCACTTGAAACCTGAAGCCGCGTTCACGATATTGGGGAAGGAGGCTGAGGCCTATGACACGACTCTCTCTGATTGTCGGACTCGCAGCCGGTTTCGTTGCGCTTCGGGCGCAGCCGTGCGAGTCCCAATATTCCATTGAGAAGGTATTCTCCGTGCCGTACGGCTCCGCGCCGGGGCAGGTCACAATCCGGAGAGAGCCGGACGGAACGTACGGTCCCTCCAGTTTTGCCGTCAGCGAGGACATCATCTTCATCCTCGATTCCGAGGGAGCGAGGGTGGAGTTGTTCACACGCGACGGCCGCTTCGTGATGCAAGTCCCCACGGCGCCGCTTCCTGTCGATATCCACGTCGCCGATGATCGGATGTACGTTCTTGATGGCGGAAACGGCCTCTCGGTTGTCGATGTCCCTTCGGCTGCAGTCGTGGGGAGCTACCGCGTCGCACGTGCAGACGGTGTCCCCCAGGTTCGTATTGCCGGTGTGACAGAGAGCGGTATTGAACTGCTCGATGCGAGAGGGGATCGGAGTACAGTGCCGCTCGGCGCGCATGGAGCAGCATCCCTCCGTCTCGGCGGCCCTCGGACGGAAGCCTATGATGCTGTGAGGATGAGCTCCTCGCAGGCGCTTATCAGGGCGCGAGAGCCCTCCGGTGCAATGAGCGCACTCTTTTCGTTCCGCGAGGAGTCACAGAGACTTGCATCTGTCGATATTCTCGGCACTGATTCTTTGGGACATCTGTTCATCAACGAGGAAGTGTTCAAGACGGAAGTCCCATGCCGCGTGGACCGATTCGTCGTGAAATGCACCGGCAAAGGGGAGATCGTTGCGAAGATCCGTCTGCCGAACATCTACTATTGCGAATTGGGACGTGACATCAGGGTTGCGCCGAACGGCGATGTGTATCACCTTCTCGCCGACAGCTCCGGTGTTGGGATAGTGCGCTGGAGAAGCACGCCGTCAACCGGGCCTGGCGCGCCCCCGTGCTATCCGCGCGAATACGAACGCGAGTACCACTACAACGACAACAACGCAGCGGGCGACGAATTCCGCGGCGAAGCAACATCTCCGTCACCTCAGCTTCTTGCTGTCAATCGCGATGAGGCGCTTCAGATTGCAGGCACGTATGTCCGGCATACCTGGAACTGCGAGGCGAGGAATCTCACGAACGGGATCGTGATCGATCCGAACGGGAAGCGAGTCCACACGCCGGATTGGATCACCGTCGGGATGAACGTGAAGGTGCCGTATCAATGGGGAGGATTCAGTACGATCCCCGAATTTGACGCAGGCCTTCTCGGAGGGAAATATGCAGGTGACGACGTTTGCACCGGAAGCGGGAGCCCTCTTGCCGTCGGGGTTGACTGCTCCGGGTTTGTGTCGCGATGCTGGAAGCTCTCTTCACACTACTCCACGTACATGATGCCTGCGATTCTGATTCCGCTCGCGTCCTGGAGTGACTTGAAGCCTGGTGACGCCATCCACAGAATAGGCCATGTCCGGATGTACGTCGCGAACAACCTCACGGGGACTGTCTACGTCGTTGAATCCTCTGGAAAAGATTGGCGCGTGTCGTACCGACAGTACAGCTACACTAATCTCACCGACTATGCACCCTACCGGTATCGCGAGATGCACGATGCGCCCTCCGCATCCGTGCCTGACGTCACACCTCTCGCTTCCGGATACCGCTTGCATCAAAACCATCCCAATCCATTCAACCCATCGACGGAGGTGACGTTCGCCGTGCCGCATGTGACACACGTCCGCATCTCGGTCTATGACACATTCGGCAGACTGGTCAGGGTTCTAACTGACGGCGAGTTCTCCTCCGGCGCGCACGGGCTTCGCTGGGACGGAACGAACGAGCATGGAGTAGCGGTGGCCAGTGGAACCTACTTCTGCATGATGGCGGCCGAAGGATTGATTCTAGCGAAAGAGATGGTAGTCGTTCGTTGAAGTCCGGAGCGACCCGAAATCATCAGGGGGTTGTCACGCGGGCGGTGAGGAGGCGAAGTGTGCGTTTGATCTGTGTGTTGTTGTCTTAGTACGCCGAGTTTGCTATATTGAAGTTTGCGGCGACCGCAGGAACCGGATCACGGCGTCGCTGCGTCCGCATGCGCCCGTAGCTCAGCTGGATAGAGCGACAGCCTCCGGAGCTGTAGGTCGCGCGTTCGAATCGCGCCGGGCGTACGAAGAGTTCGAGAACGTTTCCACTCCGAAAGGGACCCCATGCTGAAGGCAAGGAAGAAGATCACGAAGCGTGAGCTGAAGGAAGACACAATTGTCACCTGGTATTTCAAGGTGGTTGGCTGGTACGAGGAGTACAAGCGATACGTTCTCTGGGGCGTCGCCGGCATCGCGGTGCTGGTCCTCGCCGTTGTCGTCTATTCGAACAACCGTCGGAACGCCGACCAGCGGGCCTCGACAGCTCTCGGACAGATCATTTCAATATACGATCGTGGTGACTACGGGCTGGCGCTCAGCGGGATCCCCGAGCAGAATGTCATGGGGCTGCAGGCGATTGTCGACAACTACGGCGGGTCGCGTTCGGGCGACCTCGCGAGGCTCTATGCCGCGAACTGCTACCTCTACCTTGGCGAAGCTGACAAAGCGCTGAAGCTCTATGAGGACTTCGGCGGCCCTGACAAGCCGATGCAGGCAGCCCGCATGGCGGGAGAGGCTGGGTGTTACGAGATGAAGAAGAACTACAAAGAGGCGGCGGAGGCTCTCCTCAAGGCGGCGGGGAAGGATCCAAAGGGGGTGAACGCGGCAAACCACCTTCTCCGGGCCGGGATAGACTACAAGCTGGCCGGCGACAAGGAAAAAGCTCTTGAGCTCTTCAGGAAGCTAAAGCAAGAGTACCCGAAGGCTGAAGAGACCCGGAGGGTCGATTTCTACATCGGCGAGCTTGGGGTGTAGGTGCAGGACAGACCATCTTGGACCAGGGCCATCGCGCTCGGAGGAGCGGGATTCCTCTTCGTCCTTGTACTTCTCATTGACGTCGCGCGGAAGAACGTCGCACCGACATTCTTGCAATCGAACTTCGTCGTCGACGTCCTTTCCATCGGTGCGCTCTTTCTCCTCTTTCCGCTGCTCCAGAATGTGGTGACCGAAAGGAGGGAAGATCCGCTTCGCCTCCTTCTCACGCTCGTCATCGCCGCCGGAATCGTTTTTGTCATTGTCCTCGTTTGTGTATTCCTTTTCCCCTCCGAACAGTTCCAAACCGTCAGCGGCTGGCTTGTTCCGCACAGCTATAACGCCGTCTTTCTCTCTCTCATCATAGGCACGGTCACGAGCGTCGCCGCGCTCTTCGTGTTTCTTTCGCTGTACGGGCTTCTCATCGGTACCGGGAAGCGCGGAACACGGATCCTCGCGAACGTCCTCGTTGTCCTCCTTATCGTCGACGCGCTCAGCAGGGTCGGCGGCGCGCCGGCGACCGGAAGCTTCTTCCAGTCGGCATTCTTCATCGTGGCGATCGTCATTACTGTGCTGCTCTCGTTCCGTCTCCCGTGGCTCATCGAGCTCAGGCGAAAGGAGAAGCTGGTCGCACTCGGTTACGAGCTCATGCTGGTCGCCTTTCTCGGCGGCCTCGCGGGTCTCCTGGGGGGCGAGACGTTTCCTGCACGGTCGATCGCCTACTTTTCCGCGCCGCTCGGCACGTTCACGTATCAGCTCGTCGTCCTTGGCTGCGTCTACTTCAGTGCTGCATTTGCAGGGACGCTCTTTCATCTTCCGACCTCCGACATTTACGAACGGCGTGTCGCGCAGATTTCCTCGCTGAGGGACTTCGGGAACATCAGCACACAGATCCTTGACAAGGATCAGCTTGCGCAAACAGTCCTGAAGCTCGCCCGGGAAATGGGAGGTGCGCGTGGCGCATGGCTTGAGCTTCCCGGGGCGGTTGTCGAGGGTCACGGGCAAGCCGGCTGGGAGCGTCTCTCTGAGAACGGAGCGCTCGATGCTGGATCGGGCCTTCCGTTTGATGAACTCCGTGCCGAGGCGCTGGCATCGAGCTCCGTTACGCTTCGCGGCGGCAACCTGCGCGGCGAGCCGAAGGGCCTTCGCCGATTCATGCCAAAGCTCGCCGCCGTGCAGAACTCCTTTCTTGCCGTCCCCCTGCGTGTCCACAATGAGACTCGTGGCATGCTGTACCTGGCGAAGCCGGCGGGCGAGTCGTTCGACCGGCACGACATCGCGACCGTGACGGCACTCGCCGATAGCGCCGCGATGGCGCTCGAGAACAGCCGCCTCCTCCGGGAGATGATCGAGAAGGAGAGACTGGAGCGCGAACTGCTCCTCGCCCAGTCGATGCAGACGCGCCTGCTCCCTCGCGAGCTTCCGCGCCTTCCGGGGATTGACCTCTTCGCGACATCGATCCCTGCGACGGAGGTCGGCGGCGACTACTACGATATCGTCCACAATGCGCACGGCAACCTCTCCATCGTTGTAGGGGACGTCTCCGGGAAGGGGATCACCGCCGCGTTCTACATGGCAGTGGTAAAGGGGGTTTTCCAGGCGGTTGGGCAGAACGCGCGCTCTCCCCGTGAATTCCTTGTCAACGCGAACGAGGCGCTCCGCGGAAGCCTCGATTCGCACTCGTTTGTTACCATGGTGCATGCCATCATCAATCCGTCGGACAGGACGATGAGCTTCGCGCGGGCGGGCCATTGCCCGATCGCGCGCGTGAGAGACAGCCGCGTCGAGCTCCTTGTTCCACGCGGGATGGGGCTCGGACTTGCATCGGATGATGTTTTTTCCGATTCTCTTGAAGAAGTCACGGTCCCATGCGTGCCGGGAGACACGTACGTGTTCTTCACTGACGGTGTCACTGAGCTCCGCCGTCCCGGGGGAGAGGAGTTCGGCATTCGGCGGATGGAGGAGCTTCTCCGCGGCACGTCCTACTCGTCCGCGGAAGCGACAGCATCCGCCGTTCTCCAGTCGTTGCGGCAGTTCGCTCCCGAGGGGGGATACATCGACGACATGACCGTTCTTGTACTCCGCTTCGTCGGATGCGGGGAGGTATCAACCGCCATTGAGAAGATCGGAGATTGACGTATGGATGAGTTTGGCATCAAGGTCAGTCAACAGGGAGATGTCAGTGTGCTTCGCGTCAAGGGATACCTCGATGCGCACACCGCTCCCGAGCTCGAAAAGAGAATGCAGGAGCTCATTTCCCAAGACAGGGTGCGCTTGGTCATGGAACTCGCCGAGCTTGAATACATCAGCAGCGCCGGACTCGGCGTCTTCATGGCCTACGTTGACGAGGTAAGGGGAAGAGGAGGAGACATCAAGTTTTCAAGTCTCACGCCGCGTGTCTACACGGTGTTCGACCTCCTCGGATTCCCCATCCTCTACGAATTCTTTCCTGAGACGGGAGAAGCCGTCAAACGGTTCCCGCACGCGGACTCGGCAGATAGGGGTCGAGCGTGACCGTGCCGTCCGACAGAGAGGCCACAATGGACGTCAATATCACGAGCGAGTTCAGGCACCTTGCTCGTGTGCGGAGCCTCATCGAAGAGAGGGCTGACTCCGTGGGGTTCGACCGCGCAGCCGCCTCGGAGTTCATCCTTGCGCTCGATGAGGCCCTTACCAACATCATCAAACATGCGTATCACTCTCAGCCGGGACACCCGATCGAGATCCACCTCAGCATGCAGTCAGACGAGGCGTACGCCGAGATCACCGACTACGGCGACGCGTTCGACCCTGACCCGGTGGTCTCAGCCGCGCAGCACTACAAGGAGCTTCCGAAGCACCGCGGCGGGCTCGGCATCCCTCTCATGGAGCGCCTCCTCGATGCGGTCGAGTTTGACATTCGTCCGGGTGTGCGGAACGTCATCCGGTTGAGGAAGCGCCGCAAGGTCGCATGACGCGGAGGACACACATCTCCGCCGCTCCATTGCGGCGGCTCCTCGACCTCAAACCGATCCTCCGGTTCCTTAAGTCGATCAACCAGTCCGACGATCTCTCCTTTATCCTCTCAGATCTCCTTCTCACACTCATGGGGAAACTGCTGTACCGGCGCGGGGCGGTCGTTCGCGAGAGCAGGGATGGGAAGCTTGTCATCGCCATCGCGAAGGGTATGCCGGGCGTGAACCCCGGCATGCCCGTCCGAGAGGAGGCAGACACCGCGGGCGAAGGCACAACGCTCGCGGAGCTTGGCCTGTCGGAGATATTCCCGCTCCGCACTGCGAACTGCACGCTGGGGTATGTTGGTCTCGGCGGGCGCGCAATGAACGACGAGCTGTCCCCGGATGAGCAGGAGGCGCTCAACATCCTCCTGGAGATTGCAGCGTCGGCAATCGAGCGGGGACTCTTTGTGGACGAGCTTCGCGATGCGAACCGTGCTCTCGGACTCAAGGTGCAGCAGCTCAACACTCTCTTCGATCTGGGCAAAGAGTTCGCTGGACTCGTGTCGCGACCGCAGATCGTCAAGCTCTTCGGCTTCGGGCTCATGGGTCAGCTCGGTGTGCAGCAGTTCGCTGTGGCTCTCTTCGAGCGGGAGCAATGGATCAATCTCGGCGGGCGCTGGGGGGCGCTCCCTGCCGGAACGGTCCTCAAGGAGCTCTCCACGCTCGGCAGGGCTGTCGCGCTCGAGACACTCCCCTCCGGAAGCCTGAGTGACGACGCACTCCGGGCCCTGACCGAACTGTCGGCGTCTGCTGTCGTCCCGATGCCTCAGGAGGAACATGTGAAAGGGCTTGTGCTCCTCGGTAAGCCGGTGAGGAAAGGATCGTACTCTGCATCCGATCTCGAATTCCTCTATGCACTTGTGAGCATCACGGCGGGTGCGCTCGAGAACGCGGTCCTTTTTGAGGAAGCCGTTGAGAGAAAGCGACTTGAAGAGGAGCTCTGGATTGCCCACTCAATTCAGGAACAGCTCCTCCCCACGACGTTCCCGCACCTCGAAAGGCTCGATATTGGCGCACGCTGTATCTCATCGAAGCAGGTCGGGGGTGACTACTTCGACCTCATTCGCATCGATGATGATCATCTCGTGGTCGCCGTCGCCGACGTCTCGGGCAAAGGTGTGCCGGGGGCCATTCTCATGGCGAACCTTCAGGCAGCGGTTCATACGATTGTCGACGAGAAGCTCGATCTCGTCCATGAGACGCGGCGCATCAACGAGATGATCTTCGACAACACACCGGTTGACCGGTTCATCACATTTTTCTGGGGTATCATTGATACCCGCTACGGCTTCGTGCGCTACGTGAACGCCGGGCACAACCAACCTATCATTCTGCGGAGGGACGGAGTCGTTGAGCGGCTTGAAGCGGGCGGACTCATTCTCGGTGTGCTTCGCGATGGCGTGTATGAAATGGGGGAATCGCCCTTCGGGCACGATGACACGCTCGTTCTCTTCACGGACGGTGTGACCGAGGCCGTCGCGTCGAGCGGAGAGGAGTTCGGCGAGGAACGGCTGATCTCACTCATCAACAGTCTCTCGGGCCGGCCTGCGGCGGAAATCGCCGACGGTATCCAGTGCCATGTTGCTGAATTCGCGAGCGGCATGCCGCAGGCAGATGATATCACAGTTGTCGTCCTGAAGGGCTCCTGACGCTTTTCTCCCTACGCCTTTTCCGGCACTCCACCGGCTCAAGTCTCTCCCTGCCGCAGCATCAGGTCGTTCCTGTCGCTCGTGTGACCCGGGGGTGGAAAATGTGACGGGAACTCGGTATCATTGAACATTCACAATTCCCGGCATCGCCTCGACCGATGAAACGTCGGGGCAGGCCGCCCCACTCACGCACTAACGCACGGCTGACCAATGGATGTCCTCTCAGTAGTTCGGGGGTTTATCGGCCTCCTCATCGTGACGGGCTTGGCGTTCCTCTTCTCCGGGAATAAACGCGCCATTAACTGGCGGCTCGTCGTGGTTGGAATCGTGTTCCAGTTCGTCTTCGCCTTTGTCGTCTTGCGCACTACAGTCGGACGGGACATCTTCAACGAGATCAGCAAGTTCTTCGTCGTCCTCTTCGGCTTCGCAACCGTCGGCGCTCAATTCGTCTTCGGGGCGCTCGGCAAGTCCCCCGACACGCAGGGGAGCCTCGGTTTTTTCTTCGCTTTTCAAGTCCTGCCGACGATCATATTCTTCGCGTCGCTCATGTCACTCTTGTACTATCTCGGGATCATGCAGCGGGTGGTGCAGGGGATGGCGTGGGTGATGAAGACGCTTCTCCGCTCGAGCGGAGCGGAGACGCTCTCCGTCGCGGCAAACGTGTTCGTCGGGCAAACGGAAGCGCCTCTCGTCATCCGGCCGTATATCGCTCCCATGACACAGTCGGAGCTTCTCACGATCATGACGGGAGGGATGGCGCACATCTCCGTCGGCGTCATGGCGGCGTACGTCCTGTTGCTCGGCTCCGCGTACGCGAAAGCGAAAGGGATGCTACTTGAGCCTGCGCAAATGTACTTCACCGGCCATTTCCTCGCAGCGAGCATCATGGCGGCGCCCGCCACGATCGTCGTCGCGAAGATGCTGTACCCCGAAACCGGGGAGCCCCTCACGATGGGGACCGTGAAGCTGAAGATTGAGAAGACACACTCAAATGTAATCGAGGCGGCGGCAGGAGGGGCGTCGACCGGCGTTCAACTGGCCCTGAACGTTGCGGGCATGCTCATCGCCTTCATCGCACTCATCGCACTGCTGAACTACGGTCTGGGAGCGCTCGGGAACGTCAGCGGCCTGAACGAGGTCTGCCAGAGGTTCTTCGGGAAACCGCTGTCACTCGAACTCATATTTGGACTCGTGTTCCAATTTGTTGCCTATGCGATCGGCGTGCCGTGGAAGGATGCACTGAACGTCGGGAGCCTCATGGGCATCAAGCTCACCCTCAACGAGTTCGTGGCATATTCGGAGATGGCGAAGATGGTGGGCTCTCAGATGCTTTCGGAGAAGGCAATCGTCATTGCCACCTATTCGCTCTGCGGTTTCGCAAACTTCGCTTCGATAGCGATCCAGATTGGAGGGATCAGTCCGCTGGCGGAGAACCGGCGGGGAGACATCGCGAAGTTCGGTCTGAGGGCTGTGCTCGGAGGCACGATCGCCACCTGGATGACAGCCTCGATTGCCGGGCTCCTTGTGAACTGACGCCGCAGCCCGAGGGCATCCACCTCAAAGCCGGACCATATCTTCTTCGCCTCATCTCGTTGTCACCCGGCCCGCTCCTCCGATCTCATTGATTCTCGGCTGACAAATCGATAAATTAAAATTTGACATTCTTGTCTCTTTCGACGACACTCTGAGCTTCAAGGAGCACAATCGGTCTCATGAAGTACCCCTTCAAGGAAATCGAAGCGAAATGGCAGAAGCGGTGGGAGGAAGAGGGGATCTACAAGGTCGATCTCTCGAATACGGCATGCAAGCTCTACGCACTCGTCATGTTCCTCTACCCGTCGGGGGATAAACTTCACATCGGCCACTGGTACAACTACGGCCCTGCCGACACATGGGCTCGTTTTAAGCGTCTTCTTGGCTACAACGTTTTTGAGCCGATGGGGTACGACGCCTTCGGCCTCCCGGCCGAGAACTACGCGGTGAAGACCGGCATCCACCCCGGGGACAGCACCAGCGCCAACATCGCCCACATCCGCGAGCAGCTCAAGTCGATGGGTGCCATGTATGACTGGGACCACGAGGTCAATACCTCCGCTCCGGGGTACTACCGGTGGACCCAGTGGGTCTTTCTCCAGCTCTACAGAATGGGTCTCGCGTACCGCTCTGCGGCGCCCGTGAACTGGTGTCCGAGCTGCCAGACCGTCCTCGCAAACGAACAGGTGGTCGACGGAGCATGCGAGCGCTGCGACACTCCCGTCATCCAGAAGACGATGACGCAGTGGTTCTTCCGCATCACCGCGTACGCCGAGGAGCTTCTCCGCGATCTCGACAAGCTTGACTGGCCGGACAAGACCGTGACCATGCAGAGAAATTGGATTGGGAAGAGCATCGGCGTTGACATCAAGTTCAGAGTGAAGGAGACCGGGGACGAGTTCTCCGTTTTCACGACACGCCCCGACACGCTCTTCGGCGTCACCTATGTCGTCCTCGCACCGGAGCACCCGTTTCTGCGGAAGATTACAACACCGGACTATCGTGCGGTTGTCTCCGCGTACGCCGAGCTTGTGGCCCACGAAACAGAAATCGAACGCACTTCTACCATCAGGGTGAAAACGGGCGTCTTCACCGGCGCACATGCGATCAATCCAATTAGCGGGGAGGAGGTGCCAATCTGGACCGCCGACTACGTCCTCGCGCGCTACGGCACCGGCGCAGTGATGGCCGTCCCCGCTCACGACGAGCGTGATTTCGAGTTCGCGAAGAAGTACAGCCTCCCGATACGGAAGGTGATCCTTCAGCCCGGGACGTCTCCCGATGACCCGCTTGAGGCGGCGTACACGGACCCGGGGACCATGATCAACTCCGGCAAGTACCGCGGCGAGAAATCGAAGGCCGGCATCGAGCACGTCGCTGAGGATCTTGAGCGGGTCGGACTCGGCAAGCGCACGGTCAACTACCGTCTCCGTGATTGGCTGCTCTCGCGACAGCGGTACTGGGGCGCGCCGATCCCAATCGTCTACTGTCCTGGTTGCGGAGAGCTCCCCGTTCCGGATAACCAACTTCCCGTCGTCTTGCCGTACAACGTCGACTTCAAGCCGACGGGCGAATCGCCCCTTGCGCGCTCTGCAGAATTTGTGAACACAACATGCCCAAAATGCGGCGGCCCGGCGAGGCGCGATGTCGATACCATGGACACGTTTGTCTGCTCGTCGTGGTACTTCCTCCGATATGTTTCACCACACCTCGACTCGGCGCCGTTCGACAGGGAGCTCGTCAGGAAATGGCTTCCGGTCGATAAATACATCGGCGGGGCGGAGCATGCCGTGATGCACCTTCTCTACGCGCGTTTCGTGACGAAGGCGCTGCGGGATGCCGGTTGGCTGACTTTTGACGAGCCTTTCACGAGCCTTGTCCACCAGGGGACCATCACGAACAACGGGGCGAAGATGTCGAAATCGCGCGGGAACGTGGTGAACCCCGACTCGTTCATCGAGCGGTACGGCAGCGACACGTTTCGCATGTACCTGATGTTCATGGGGCCGTACGACGAGGGGGGCGACTGGAACGACAAGGGGATCGTCGGGCTCCACAGGTTCCTGAACCGGATCCACGACATGGTGCTGGAGCGCGAAGACCTTCTCAGGAGCATGCCCGACAGGGAGATGACCCCCGACATCGTGAAATCCGGAGAGCGTCATCTCTACCGGAAGCTCCATCAAACAATCAAGAAAGTGACGGAGGACACCGAAGCCTTCCGCTTCAACACCGCCGTCGCGGCGCTTATGGAGATGAGCAACGAGTTCTCGAGCGCGCTCGCGGCCGGAGACGGTGCCGCGATTTCTCCTGAGTTCACCGCCTATGTCATCCGAAGGTTCCTCCTTCTTCTCGCACCGTACGCGCCGCATCTCTCGGAAGAGCTCCATGAGGCAATTGGAGGCGAGAAGAGCATCTTCGCATCACGCGGATGGCCGGCGTGTGACGAGGCGGCCACCGCTGCGGAGGCTGTCACGGTCGTCGCACAGGTGAACGGGAAGATTCGCTCAAAGTTTGACGTGCCTGTGGGGGAGGGGGAGGAATCCCTGAAGCAGCGTGCGTTCGAGGACGCGAAGGTGAAACGATGGATCGAGGGAAAGCAGGTTGTCCGGACGATCGTCGTGAAGAACAAGCTCGTCAACATTGTCGTGAAGTGACCCAGTGGGGGACGGGACCGGCACAGATCGTTTTCCCCTTTCGGTGACCATCATCGCCGCGAATGAGGAGGCGAATATCGCCGAATGCCTCGAGAGCGTTTCGTGGGTCGATGAAATCATCGTTGTTGATTCCGGAAGCAACGACAGGACGAAAGAAGTCGCATCCCGCTGCACGCTGCACGTGGTTTCACATCCCTGGGAGGGGTACGCACGACAGAAGACCTTCGGTCTCTCCCTTGCCACGCACGAATGGGTCCTGAGCCTTGACGCGGACGAACGCGTCTCCCCAGAGCTGAAGGCCGAGATCTCTTCGCTTGATTTCTCAAAGGCCGACGGCTTTTTCATCCCGAGGCGCAACTTCTTTCTCGACCGCGTTATCCGAACGTGCGGATGGTCGCCGGACTACCAGCTCCGCTTGTTCCGGAAATCTGTGACGCACGTCACGGGCCGCAAGGTCCATGAGCGCTTCGTCGTCGAGGGACGGACATCGCGCCTTCGGGGCGAGCTCCTTCACTTCACGCATCCGACCGTCGAAGGGACTCTGAGGAAGATCAACGAGTATTCGACGCTTCGCGCCGCCGAGAAGTCTATGCGCAAGCATCCCTCCGGGATCACCCTTGTCCTTCACCCGCTCTGGGAGTTTCTCCACCACTATATCCTGCGGAGGGGCTTCGTTGAAGGCGTACACGGTCTCATGGTCTCGCTCATCCACGCGATGACGGATGCGCAGACGTACATGAAGATCTGGGAGCTGCAGAATGTCAAGCGAAACCGGCAGAAGAGTCCGGAACCGCCGCATCCGTCTGTTTGAAATGAGACGGTCCGCAGCAGGAGCTCATTTCTGAAGTCTCAAGCGCCATGAGAATCTATCTCCGGATTCTGAAGTACGTCCGACCGCACTGGAAGCCCCTCGTGTGGTCGAATCTGTTTATGCTCCTTTTTGTGGCGTTCAGCGTCCTCTCCATAGGGCTCGTTATGCCCTTCGTTGATCTGCTCTTCCAGCAACCGCCTACCAAGATCCTGCCGGCTCAACCACGAGGGCTGCTTGATCTCAAGGGTCTTATCATCGAGAAGTTCTCGGTGATCATTGCCGGGCATGATCGATTGTTTCTCTTGCAGATTCTTTGTCTCCTTATTCTTGCCACATTCCTTCTTAAGAACGTCTTCATGTTCCTTCAGACCTATTTCATGTCCATTGTGGAGCAGGGAATCGTTCGAGACATCCGATTCGACTTCTATGCGCACCTTCATGATCTCTCGCTGGATTTTTTTACCGAGGAGCGGAAGGGGGTGCTGATCTCTCATCTTCTCAACGATGTACGGGTCATCAATGATTCTGTCATCGCCATTATCAACAGCATCTTTCGTGATCCCCCCCAAATCATCGCCTTCACGCTCATTCTTTTAATATTCAACTGGCAGCTCACGCTCGGCATATTTGTCCTCTTTCCCGTGATGGCGCTGGTGCTCAGCAAGATCGGTGATTCCCTGAAGCGGCGAAGCATCAAGGTGCAGGAGAAAATCGGCGACCTCACGACGATCCTGGATGAAATCCTCTCCGGAATGAGAGTCGTCAAGGCGTTCGGCACGGAGCGGTATGAGGTGGAACGGTTCCTCAGGGAGAATGACAGGTACTACGCTCTTCAGGTGAGCCTCACACGGCGAAGAGCGATCGCCGCGCCGATCACTGAATACCTCGGTGTTCTCACGGCGACTGTTATCCTCTACTACGTTGGCTATGAGACTATCGGCGGGAAGAGCGAAATGACTCCGGGCGTGTTCCTGCTCTACCTTACGGCAATCCTGCAGCTCATGCCGCCCGTGAAACTGTTCGGTCAAATGTTCAACAGTGCAAAGGAAGGAGCCGGCGCCGGGGAGCGTGTTTTTCGGATCCTTGACATCAAGTCGAAGATTGTGGATTCACCCGGTGCAGTCGACATACCGGAGTTTAAGGACAGCATCGTTTTCAAGAACGTCTCATTCCGGTACGATACGGGAGGAGAAGTACTGAAGGACATCGACTGTGTGGTCAAGAAAGGGAGCCTGGTGGCTCTCGTCGGTCCGAGCGGTGCGGGCAAGACCACCGTTGCAGACCTAGTTCCGCGTTTCTACGATGTGACGGGCGGATCGATAACGATCGACGGCATCGATGTACGCCGGCTCCGGCTGCGTTCACTGCGCTCGCTCATCGGAGTCGTCACGCAGGAAACGATACTCTTCAACGACACGGTGCGAAACAATATCGCCTACGGCCTGCCGGATTGCCCGTTCGATTCGATCGCGGCCGCCGCGAAAGCGGCAAACGCGCATGACTTCATCATGGATCTAGACCATGGGTACGACACTGTCATAGGCGAGAGAGGCATGAAGCTGTCAGGGGGAGAGCGACAGCGAGTCTCGATTGCCCGGACCGTTCTGCGCAATCCCCCGATCCTCATCCTTGACGAGGCAACGTCCGCCCTTGATTCCGAGTCGGAAATCCTGGTCCAGCAGGCAATCGACAGCCTTATGCAAGGCAGGACTTCAATCGTCATTGCGCACCGGCTGTCCACGATCCAACATGCAGACCTTATCCTTGTGCTCGACGACGGAAGAATCGTCAGCAGGGGCACTCATGAACAACTTGTGAACCAGGACGGGCTCTACCGGCGACTCCACGAACTGCAATTCATGGAGAGAGCATGATCAACGTATCGGGCTTCTCTCTCGTGCGGAACGGAGTGTTGTATTCCTATCCGTTCATGGAGGCGATTCTCTCCGTCTTGCCGCTGTGCGATGAGTTCATCGTCAACTTGGGCGACTCCGATGATGACACACTGGAGGTCATACGCTCGATCGACGACGGCCGCATGAGAATCATCCGTCGCCGATGGGACATGAGTCTGCGTGAAGGGGGCCGACTGCTGTCAGTTGAGACCAATCACGCCCTCTCCGAGTGCCGGGGGAGGTGGTGCTTCTACGTACAGGCCGACGAAGTAGTCCATGAGGCTTTCCATACGAGGATCCTTTCGGCCCTTCAGAGGTATCAGAATGACGATCGTGCCGAAGGGCTGCGGTTTCGCTACAAGCATTTCTACGGCAGCTACGACTATGTTCAAGACAACTACAGGAAATGGTACTTGCGGGAAGTCAGGATCATCAAGAATGGGCGAGGCATCGTCTCCTGGGGCGACGCCATGGGATTCAAGCACACGGACGGATCGCCGATTCGCTCAAAGGACATCGATGCCGAGGTCTACCACTACGGCTGGGTTCGTCCGCCGTCAGTCCTTGATCGCAAGAGGAAAGACTTTCACAAGTTGTACCATAACGACGAAGAGACCTTGAGGTTCGCGGAACAAATGCGTGCGTATGACGATCTCGGGAACCTCGTCCCCTTCAACGGCACACACCCGGCCGTCATGAGGGAAAGGGTGGAGGCCTGCGATTGGAGTTTCCATCCCAGACTCGAAGACCAACCACCGACATGGGTTCGCCGGATCAAGATCTTCATGGACCCCTTGACCAAGAGAATCAAGAAGCTGGTGGGGCCCCGTGTGTGACGCCAGCAACCGTGCCGTGATAAAGGCCAAGATGGGCGCGGAGCGGCGCGCAGAGGCGCCTCTCCTGAGAAGCCTGATGACCGGTGCTTTGTTCGCGCTTGCTGGCGTCATGGTCTGGTCGATCGCCGTCATCGAAGGGGTCACCGTTCTCCTCGTCCTCTTTTTCATTGCAGGCGGAATTGCACGAAGAGGAATCGCCCTCCCGAGAGATCCAATTCTCATCGCAGTCCTGCTGTACCTCGCCGCTACAAGCGTCTCAGCGCTCGTCTCACCATTTCCCTCTGCGAGTCTCACATACTTCCAGAAGCTGTGGCTGCACGTTTTTCTCTTCTTTGTCGTTTACAGCATGGACATCAGGCCGGACCAGATCAGGAGGCTGGGATTCGTCTTCCTCCTCTCGGTCACCCTCGCTGCAGTGTATGGGATTGGGAAATATGCATATGGCCTCGAAGAGCGCATCTCATCCGCCTCAAGCGGTTACTACACGCTCGCCCTCTTTGTCTCGATGGGGATTCTCGTCGGCGTTGCGGCCCTCTTCAGACCGCGTCCGTTGTGGCAGAAAGCGGCACTCATCCTCGCCATCGCGGTTCTCATCGAGGCCCTCTTCCTCACCTTCGTGAGGGCTTCGCTTCTTGCGGTCCTCCTTGGTGTCTGTGTGCTTCTGGTCTTCAGAGGAAGACCGCGATACCTGTTGATCTTCGGTGCCGTCATTTTCGTCGCGGCGATTCTGGCTCCCCACCATCTCATTGAGCGTCTTGCAGCGATGTTCACGCAGGAGGGAAGCTCGGGAAGGCTCGTTCTCTGGGGCATGGCGCGCGGATTCATCGCACACCTTCCTCTCTTCGGATATGGACCGATGTCGTTCGATTCCCTCGTGACTGCCGGAATGCGGCACGACCTCCCGGATCAGCGGGTCCACGGGTGGCACAACGACTTCATCCATCTGACGATCGAGAGCGGCTGGATCGCCTCAGCACTGTTCCTGGTGATCCTTCTGCTCCTATGCTTTCGGATCCTTGCTGCCTGGCGCGCGACGCGCCAGGCCGTAGCCGGTCGGAAGGCCGACAAGGCGGGCATGAATGACGACCGGCTGCTCATGGCGTTTCTGCTCGCAGCAGGCCTCGTGTACCTCGTGAGCGCGCAGCTTGCGAATATTGTCACCGATGCTATGTTCTCAGTCTTTCTCTGGATCGGCTTCGCAATTGGCGCGAAGGAAGGGTACAGAGTCCTCCATTGCTCGGCCGCACCGGAGCGGGCGGGTTGATGCTCGCCGGAATAATTGCTACATTACCATGCAGTTGTGGTACGCCATGTACGATGGGGATGCTTATCGACTGAACGCTTCAGTCTCAATCGGCACGGTACGTGCAGGAGAAAGAAATGGAAGACGGGCCCTCCAGGCATGACATGCTGTTCGCCCAGCTGGTCCTCATGTTCCAGACGGCCGCAATGCAGCACATGGGGAAATTGAAGAACCCTCTCAGGGACAAGATCGAACGAGACCTCGACGAGGCGCGTATATCAATCGACTTCCTTGAAATGCTCAGCGAGAAGACGAAGGGGAACCTGAGCCCGGATGAGCAGCGCTATCTCGACACGACACTCAGGGATCTCCGCCTCAACTACGTCGAGGAAGTAGCGAAGGACGAAGCGGCCGCTCGTCCTCAGCCATCACAGGAGGCTGCAGGTCAGAACACATGAACACAGGCATCATCGGCAACTTGACGAAGGCAGAGCTTATCCCGGCAGTACGTGAGGTCCTCTCACGCTTCCGTGGAAGAGATGTCACGACCTTTCTTGACGCCGATCTCCTCGAACAGGTGAGAGTTCCCGACGGCGTGAAAGTCGCGACGCTGCCCGGCTCGCTGTCTTCCCCGGGGCTGCATCTTGATGTCGTCATCGCGCTCGGTGGCGACGGGACGATCCTCTCTGCGGCCCGTCGTGTCGGGGCGAGCGGCACGCCGGTGCTTGGCGTCAACCTGGGCAAACTCGGCTTCCTTGCCGAGGTATCCGTCACGGACCTCGGCATCTGCATCGAGGAGCTTCTCAAAGGCAACTTCGACGTGGAGGAGCGATCCGTCTTGGCGGCTCGGGTGACAGGGGGGGAAACGGAAGAGTTCGTCGGGCTCAACGACATCGTGATCCACCGGGGACCCTCGTTCCGCGCGATCCGTCTGGAGACGTACGTGGACGAGGAATACCTCATCACGTACACGGGAGACGGCCTGGTCGTTTCGACACCTACCGGATCGACGGGGTACGCGCTCGCAAGCGGGGGACCGATCGTTGTGCCGCAGTCGCCCGTGTTCACTCTCACACCCATCGCACCGCACACACTGATGGCGCGCCCGGTTGTCATCCCCAATGACAGGACCATGCGCATCGTTGCCGACCTCTCGGGACAGCCGATCCATTTCACTGCGGATGGACAGGTGGACCGAATCTACGCTTCACCCGTGGAGGTCCGCATCAAGAAAGCCCCGTATACCATCAAGCTTGTAAAGCGCAAAGGGCACTCATACTATGATCTGCTCAGGACGAAGTTGATGTGGGGGCGAGATGTCCGTGAAAACAGGGAGGAAGAGCAATGAAGATCCTTCTCACGTTTATATTCTTACCGGTTCTCATCGTCGCAGTCTCACTGCAGGGGTGCTCCACTTCATCAGCCAGCGCGGCAAAGGCGGACGAGATTGTGATGGGCCCGCTCGCGCGTGCGAGGCTCGGTGAAGGGGCGTTCCACTGGTTTGCAGAGGGCTATTCTGACTATTCACCGAACGTGGATGCCGTGAGGGGAATCGGAGCGATGTGGGGGGACACGAGGGTCCTCATTGTCCTGGGGACGTGGTGCGGCGACTCGAAGCGGGAGGTGCCGCGCTTCTTCAAGATTGTCGATCAGGCGGGGCTTCCTGCCGCGTCGATTGAGCTGTATGGGGTCGACCGGAAGAAGGAGGGGACAGACGCCACCCCCTCAACGAACGGTATCGAGAAAGTCCCCACCTTCATCTTTCTCCGCGACGGCAGGGAAATCGGCCGCATCGTCGAGAGCCCCGCGAAGTCGCTCGAGCAGGACATGCTCGAGATCCTCTCCCGGAGAGGTTAAGGGACGGGGATTCTTCCTTGCCCCGGCGGGGACCCTTCGCTTCCCCCAGGATGACGTGCTCCCGTCTCTCCCCTTGCGGCTGCAGCGACGCGAGTGAGAACCCGGCACGGAAGTCATGTCGGCGCGTCAGTTGTTCTTGGCCCCCTCGAGTACCCATTGCCGCAGACCATGCTGCTGATTCGCCGTGAGCGTGTCGCGTCCATACGGCATTCGCGGCAGTATCCTTCCTTCGACCCTCTCAATGAGGATGCTGTGGTCCGGATCATCCGGGATTATGGTCCCGGGGCGCGCCGTCGCGTTGAAGTAGGAGGTCAGACTCAAACCGCCGGCCTGCGACCCATCGTCGTGACATCCCGAGAAGGCGCAGGTGCGGTTGAAAAGCGGCTGGAGGGAGACGGAGTACTTTATGTTCCTATCCGGGAACACGATGTCATTGCTTGAGCCCGGACCGGTCGACTCGCTGCATGCCGCGAAGAAAAGCGAAATCGCCACAAGGAACGCTGCCGACACGGCACCTCCCCAGCTTCCCCGTTCTTCCTCAATCGGATTCGAACTCATCGCTTCTCGACCTCTGAAACCTGCTTGATGCGTCCGTCCGTCGACGGATGAATGACCTTATCCCTTTCGACGGCCTCGATGAATACGTCCCTGTCCCTCACACCGAGATCACGGACGCGGAGTGTCGAATCGGGGACTCCGAAGAAATCCCCCAGGTGGGCCCCAACGAAGTTGTTCGTCACGACGGAATAGTGCGCCGTGTCGACAACCGGCTTGTCTCCAACGGTGAGTTCGATGAGCCTGCCTCCGGCGCTGTCCAGAGAAAAGGAGTAGCGAAGCCCCGAGACCTGCATGAGTTCCGTCTTCCGTTCCACCTGTTTTGCCATCATCATCCGGAGGGTGTCACCCCGGACGGAGAATGTCACAAACGTGTTGTCGAACGGATTGACCTCCCAGAGGTCTCTCACGCGTATCGTCCCGGCGCTGATACTCCTCCGGATCCCCCCTGAGTTTTGAAGCGCGATATCGGTCTTTGAATACCGCCGCATGACGTCCGCTTCCCAGTCCCCAAGGCTCGATTCTTCGCCGTGGGTGACGGTCCAGTCGGCTGTGACCGTCCCGATAGGCCGGTTGAAACTGGCATCGATGCGCCTTTCAAACGACGCGACGAGTCTCGCTGCCGCTGTGTCAGGAGTGACCGTCCCGTTGCGCGTCTCGATAAGCGTCCCCTGGTAGCTCTGGACGGAATCGCCAGTCACGTCGACTGTGAGATCCAGCCGCCCGAGGTACCGCCCCCGTGAGCCTGCCTGGCAGATGATGGTCCGCTTCTGCTTCACCGGACGGAAGAGGGCCGTATGCGAGTGTCCCCCGATGATGACGTCGATCGTCTCAACGGAATCGGCGAGCATCCTGTCAGCATCCACGCCCATGTGACTCAGCACAACCACAAGGTTCGGGTGCCGGACCCGGCGCAGGGAATCTATGATGGCCCGCACGACCGGAACGGGTGACACAACGCTGAGTCCGATGATGTTCTTCGGAAGTGTAAGCTGAGGCAATTCGGGCGTCGTCACCCCGATGACTGCCACCCTGAGTCCGTTCACGTCCTTCACAAGGCAAGAACGGTAGACACGTCTCCGGGTCGCGGAATTCAGGAGATTCGCGACCACGATCGGGTACTTCGCCAATCGCAGCTGTTTCCGGAGGGAGGAGTAGTCATAATCAAACTCATGGTTCCCGAGAGTCACGGCATCGGGATGAATGATGTTCATGAGTTCAATCTGCGATCTTCCCTTCGTGACGGTCGATATCGGTGTCCCTTGAAAATCGTCACCTGCATTCAAGACGAGTAGATCTCTCCGTGAACCACGGAGCGAGTCGATGAGGCCGAAGAGGACCGCCGAGCCGCCGACGAGGTAGGATGTCTTAACACCCGTGGACGAATCGACGGCATCGACCTTGAAGGGGGAGTCCTGCGAGTGGAAGTCATTCCAGTGAAGGATGGTGAGATGACGCGTCTGTGCGGTGAGCGGGGAAGACCACGCTGCAACCGCAGCGGCGAGAAGGATGAGAACCCGGGTCTTCGTTCGTATGGAATCAGGTGACGGCTTTTGCATCAGTCTACCCTCCGGCTGAATGACATGTTACGAAGATGAGCCATCCAATGCAATCCATGCATTGCATTTTTGAGCTGAATGGCGTATACTTTCTACGTATTGGGGCTGTAGCTCAGTTGGGAGAGCGCCTGAATGGCATTCAGGAGGTCGTGGGTTCGACTCCCATCAGCTCCACGTGAATTGACAACTCGACAGAAAGCCTGCGGATGCTGCTGCCCCTGCAGGCTTTTCCGTTTCTCCAGTCCATCGAAAGATACCCTCCATGAACTCACCCACTGGAGACAAGCCGCCGCCGACTACATTGTTTCCGCAGGCATCCTTGTGGCGACTCTCGCAGGGGGTCTCGTCGCTGAGCCAACGCCTGTAGTGCGGCTGAATCCTGGCTTCGGCGAATACTCCCTGAAGCTCACACTGATCTGCCAGGTTAAGGAATTCTCGGACCAGTACCTGGTTCAGCACGAGATCCGAAAGCGGATCCTGTCACGCTTCCGCCGGGAGAACATCCCCTTCCCGGTCCCGGTGCAGACCGTCCGCGTTACGAGAAATGACTCCGAGTAACGGGCGCAAGCTGTTCTTGCAATTAAGACTTTGAATCGGTAGCTTTTCAACATCGTCACTTGAACTTCCACGAGGATTGAGGTGATCCATGGGTGCACGTAGCAAAGTTCGTACCACTCTGCTCGTCTTTCTCTTCCTTTCCTCCACGCTGCTTTTCCCTGCCGGACCCGTCGCCCGTGCCGACGAAGGGATGTGGACGTTCGACAATCCGCCGCTCAAGCAGTTGAAAGAGAAGTACGGGTTCATTCCGACCCAGCAATGGCTCGACCACGTGAGGCTGTCGAGCGTCCGCATCGGCGACGGCGGCTCAGGCTCTTTTGTCAGTCCGAACGGGCTCGTTCTCACGAACCACCACGTGGCGCGCGGACAGCTTCAAAAAGTCTCCTCGCCGCAGAAGGACTATGTGAAGGACGGCTTCTACGCGAAGACCTACGATGAGGAGCTGAAGTGTCCGGACCTCGAGATCAACGTCCTCATCTCCATGGAGAACGTCACGGCCCGCGTCCAGGGGGCGGTGAAGGCGGGGATGAACGACGAGCAGGCGCTTCAAGCCCGGAAGGCAGAGATCACAAAAATCGAAGACGAAAGTCTCAAGGCGACAGGACTCCGGTCCGACGTGATCTCGTTCTACCAGAGTAGCGAGTACTGGCTCTACTGCTACAAGAAGTATACGGACATCCGGCTCGTCTTCGCCCCTGAGCAGCAGATTGCGTTCTACGGCGGCGACCCGGACAACTTCACCTATCCGCGGTACGACCTCGACATGGCGCTCTTCCGTGTCTACGAGAATGGCAAACCTCTCCAGACGAAAGACTACTTGAAGTGGAACAAGAACGGTGCCGGGGACGGCGAACTTGTCTTCGTGTCGGGGAACCCCGGCTCGACGAACCGTCTTCAAACCTACTCCCAGCTTGAAATGCAGCGCGACTACTCCTACCCGCTGCGCATCAAGAGCGTGAAGCGGATGCTTGAGGTTCTCAGGAAGTACTCAGCGATCGGACCCGAGCAACGGCGCCAGGCCGCGGGCCAGATCTTCGGACTCGAGAACGCCCTGAAGGCGTGGGACGGGGAATACCAGGGGCTCCTTGACAAGAACCTGATGGCAAAGAGGGAGAAAGAGGAGAAGGAATTCCGCGCGCTCGTGGCGAGCAAGCCGGAATGGGAGAAGGAGTACGGCGGCGCCTGGGATGCTATTGCGCAGGCCGAGAAGAAGCAGCTCGATGTGATCAACATCTACCGGTACCGCGGCCTGCGCGGCTCGCGGCTCGCCGGACTTGCTCTCACCATTATCCAGTACGTAGCGGAAGTGAAGAAGCCCGACGCGAAGAGGCTTGACGGATTCCATGACTCGCAACTCGAATCGCTGAAGTTCCGCCTCTTTTCCCCGGCTCCCATCTACCCGCAGCTCGAAGAGATGATGATGGCCGACGGTCTCCAGGAGTCGCTCGAAGGACTCGGGCCCGATGACTCGTTTATTAAGATCGCCCTGGACGGGGAGACGCCCGCTGAGGCGGCCAAGGAGCTGATCGGCGGGACGAAACTCGCCGACCCCGCCTTCCGGAAGTCACTTGTCGACGGGGGAGAGACGGCCGTCGAAGCTTCGACCGACCCGCTCGTCGTCTACGCGCGCAAGTACGACCCGATGGCACGTGATGCTCGCAAATGGATGGAGGACAACATCGCGAGCGTCGAGACGGCCGCCGGTGGGAAGATCGGAAAGGCTCGCTTCGTGGCGTACGGAAAAACGCTTCCACCCGATGCGACCTTCACGCTTCGCCTCTCCTATGGTGCAGTGAAGGGGTATCCTTTGAACGGCACAAAGGCCCCGTACAAGACGACCTTCTATGGGCTCTACGACCGCTGGCTCGGCTTCGACCAGAAGCCGCCGTTCAACCTTCCGAGCCGCTACGTGGAACGGAAGGACAAACTCGATCTCTCCATGCCGCTCGATTTTGTCAGCACGTGCGACATCATCGGCGGCAACTCCGGATCGCCGGTGATCAACAAGGAAGGCGAGCTTGTCGGGCTCATCTTTGACGGGAACATCGAAAGCCTCGTCGGACGCTTCGTGTACGATGAGACTTCGAACCGTGCCGTGGCCGTCCACAGCGGTGCTATGATCTACGCGCTGCGCAACCTCTACGACGCAGGTGCACTCGCCGACGAGCTTGAGGGAAGTGCCGGAACGAAGTAATCTGTCAACGCATGCGTGGCAGAGGCCCGCCTCGGCGGGCCTCGCGCTTTTCGGACGCAAGGCATCCTCTCATGAAGCAATTGTCAGCCGTCATCACTCTTCTCGTCGCCCTCAGCGTTTCAGGCTCTGCGCAAACGGGGGAACGCGAGCTTGTCAACGTTCGAGAGCTAATTCCCGACATTGTCATCGACCTGAAGTACAACACAACGGACAACTTCACTCACCAGAAGCTCTACTCGACGGATGAGTGCCTTCTTTCAGCCGGCGCCGTTCGGCGGCTCGCCGTTGTGCAGGACAGCCTCCGCCGGCGCAGACTTGGATTGAAAGTCTGGGATGGCTACCGACCGCGCACAATCCAGTTCCTGATGTTCGACATTTACCCCGACTCCAATTTTGTCGCCGATCCGAAGAGAGGGTCTCTGCACAACCGGGGAGCCGCAGTCGACCTCACCCTCGTCGACCTCGTCACGGGAAGAGAGCTCAGAATGCCGACGCCGTTCGATTTCTTCGGCGAGGCGGCCTCACAGGGGTCCCCAAACCTCCCTCCGGATGTCATCGCCAACCGCGAGCTGCTGCAGCGTCTCATGGTCGACGTCGGGGGATTCGAATCGTACGAGGCCGAATGGTGGCACTACGTTTATCCTCCCGGCCGGAGGTTTCCGCTGTGCGATTTCCAGATGAGGTGAAGCGGGATGTGAGAATGCTGCTCTTTCTCCTCCTCCTGGGGACGGCTGTCAGCCTCGGCCAGCACGAGTTCCCTGTCAACACGTTCAGGGACTCGACGCAGCGCGCGCCGCGCATTGCCCGTGACATCAAGGGCAATTGCGCCGTCGTCTGGCAATCCATCAACCAGGCCGGACCCGCCTCGCAGAATGACATCTACCTCCAGAGATTCAACTCCGGAGGAGAGAGGATAGGAAACGAGATTCTTGTCAACGCCGTGACCGCTGGAGACCAGAAGCGCCCCGCTCTGGCATTCGGGGAAGAGGGTACCATCATCATCGTCTATGAGTCTCTCACATCGCTTGACTCTTCGTATGACATCAAGGGGAGACTGCTGAATGGCAATGGGGCCGCTGGCACGGAGTTCCTTGTGAATTCGACTATTGCCAATTCGCAGTGTTCCCCCGACGTTGCCGCAGACACTGCCGGGCACTTCATCGTGGTGTGGGAGTCGTGGCTTCAGGACGGGAGCGACCGCGGAGTCTATGCCCGGCTCTTCGATACGAGCGGAACGCCGCACAGCGGTGAGTTCCGCGTCAACGAGGTCACCTCGTACAGTCAGGCACGGCCGCGTGTGAAGTACCTTTCCAACGGTGACTTCATTGTTGTCTGGGAGAGCTGGCTCGAGGAGGCCCGGCCGGGCACGGGATATGATCTCTTCGCGAGGATCTTCACGCCGGAAGGCATCCCGTTGTCAGGTGAGTTCCGCGTGAACACGTACACCGAGGACAACCAGTGGTTTGGTGACATTGCCGCCTTCAGCGACGGCAGCTTCACGGTCACCTGGTGCAGCTGGGGGGAAGATGGGGATGAGGGAGGCATCTACCTGCAGAGGTTCGATCCCGGAGGCGCAAGAAGCGGGAGTGAAGTGCAGGTCAACACGACAACAAAACACTACCAGTGGCTTCCCAGGATCGTTGCGCTCGATAAGAAGCGCGTTGCCGTCGTCTGGTCAAGCTGGCTGCAGGACGGAAGCAGGGAGGGGGTGTACCTCCAGTGCCTCGACTCGACCGGGGCGAGAGTCTCGCCTGAGACCCAGGTAAACGAATACACCGACAACTACCAGTGGGAGCCTGACGTCATCGAGACGAATGACAGCTCTCTGTTCGTCGTCTGGTCGAGTTGGGGAGAGTTCAAGAAGGACTACGATATCTTCGGAAGGACTCTGAAGGCCGGAAGCTACTGAGGGATGATTCCGCGGATTGCTATTCCTCCGGCAATTCCACATTTTCCCCTCCTGAAGGAAGGCAGACCACAGCAGGGGGTTCGGCTCTGGGCCTCAGGAACTCCAATATCGCGCGCTACGGTGCGATCGACGCGATCCTGATTATCCTCTCTCTCCTCGGCGTTTACCGGCTTGCTGAGAAGGCGGACGTGCGTGTCGTCTTCGCGCAGGCAGGGGAGCGAGTCGTCGTGCAGGAGGTCCTCGATCCTGAGACCGCAGGCGGGTTTTCACCGGGGGACACTGTCCGCACGGTGAATGGTTCCCAGGTCTCAAGCCCCGATGAGATTGAGTTCGTCCTCGATGCACTCCCGATCGGTGAGAGTGTAGTCTTACATCCTCTCACTGCGAAGGAAGATTGAGGATAATCCATCGAAGCCGAAACACATCATCACGGTCCACACCGCGGGGTACAAATTCATCAAGTAGTTTTGCATGCGGGGAAAGCGGAGAGGAAGATGAAACGGAAGGAGGTGACGTTAGGCCGGTGGCTTACGATGACAGCGCGCGCGCAAAGGTTGGTGTGATCATCGGAGCACTCGAGGAACTGCTCGGGGTCCCGAAGCAGAAGAGAGAGCACCCTGACCCTGTCGAACTCCTCATCGCAACACTGCTCTCCCAGCACACCAACGATAGAAACAGTCACAGGGCTTTTGTATCCCTGAAGAAAGAGTTCCCGGACTGGAACGACGTCCTTGCCGCGCCTGCGAAGAGGATCGCCTCCGCAATTCGCATCGGTGGGATGGCAGATCAGAAAAGCCTGCGCATCAAAGAGATCCTTCGCGTCCTGAAAAAGCGATACGGATCAGTTGACCTTAGCGTTCTCCGCGACATGGATGTTGACCGGGGGCTGGAAGAGCTTCAATCCCTCAAAGGCGTGGGAGTGAAGACGGCCGCCTGCGTCTTTCTTTTCTCGCTGCGGCGCGAAGTCTTCCCCGTCGACACGCATGTGCACCGCGTTCTCAACCGGCTCGGTGTTGTGACAACGAAGACCCCGGAGAAGACATTCAGGGAAATGCGTGGTCTCGTACCGCCCGGCACGTCTTATTCCCTCCATACGAACCTCATCCGCTTCGGGAGGTTGATCTGCAGGGCACAAAAACCCCTTTGCGGGAGCTGCCCGCTGTACACGGTCTGCGAGTTTCCGGGGAAAGAGGAGGGAAGGAGCAGAACGCTCCCGTCGTCCCGTACTCCGGGGGAGCACCGTTTCATGCTGCTTGATAACGTATGAGGCCCGTCCGGCGCTCCAGCTTCATGTCATGCTCACCTCAGGAGCGGCCTCCTCT